>CALHBU010000395.1 GCA_937930655.1 uncultured Acidimicrobiales bacterium
ACCGCCGTTGGCGTTCATCCACTCGAGCTGGTGAACCATCAGGAAGACCGTGGCCAGGGCGGGAGTGTTGTACGTCTGGTTCTTGGTGGAGTTGTCGAGGGCGGTGTTGAGGCTGAGACCGGTCGGGATCCAGCGAGGTCCGGCGTCGAGGGCCCTGACCCGCTCGACGGCGGCCGGCGAGCAGCAGGCGATCCACAGTCCGCCGTCGGAGGCGAAGGCCTTCTGCGGAGCGAAGTAGTAACAATCGACCTCCGATGGCGCCCAGTGGAGGGCGCCTGCTCCGGAGGTGGCATCGACCGCTACCAGAGCCGACTCGGCGGCACCCACCGGGCGAGCGATCTTCATTGCGACGCCGGTTGAGGTTTCGTTGTGGGTGAGTGCGTAAAAGTCGACATCATCGCTGGCGACCGGCTGAGGGTGCGTACCGGTGACCGACTCAATCACCTCAGGATCCCCAAGGAACGGCGCGGCGTCGGTGGCGGCAGCGAACTTCGAGGAGAACTCGCCGAAGACGAGATGTTGAGAGCGAGCATCGATCAGACCAAAGGTGGCGATGTCCCAGAAGAGGGTCGACCCACCATTGCCGAGCACCACCTCCCATCCATCGGGCAGCGAGAAGAGGTCGGACACGCCGGTGCGGAGTCGACCAACCATGTCTTTCACTGTGTTCTGACGATGGGAGGTACCGAGGTAGGTCGGCGCCGCGTCGGCCAGAGCAGTCACTGCCTCGGTCCGGACTTTCGACGGACCGGCCCCAAATCGCCCGTCGGCTGGCAACAGAGCTGATGGAATCGAAATATTGGGAGTGGTTTGGCTCACGGTTTGACAGGATGTCACCCCGAACCGTTCTTGCCACCCGACTTTCGCAATTGGAGGCCCCCATGGCTGGTCGCATTTCTGCCCGAATCAGCGCTATCGCACCTTCCGCCACCATGGCGGTCGACGGAAAGGCCAAGGCTCTCAAGGCGGCCGGTGAGCCCGTCATTGGCTTCGGCGCCGGTGAGCCGGACTTCGCCACCCCGGACTACATCGTCGAGGCCGCAGTCGAGGCGTGCCGGGATCCAAAGAATCATCGGTACACACCGGCCGGTGGTCTACCGGAGTTGAAGGACGCGGTCGCAACCAAGACGCTCCGAGACTCCGGCTTCGAGGTCGACCCGAGCCAGGTGGTCATCACCAACGGCGGCAAGCACGCTGTTTATAACGCCTTGGCCGGCATCGTCGATCCGGGCGATGAAGTTCTGATTCCCGCTCCGTTCTGGACCACCTACCCCGAGCCGGTCCGGCTGGCTGGCGGAGTACCGGTGGTGATCGACACCGACATCAAGAGTGGCTTCAAGGCCACGGTTGATCAGCTGGAGGCGGCCCGCACCCCGAACACCAAGGCCCTCATCTTCGTCAGCCCATCCAATCCTTCCGGTGCGGTCTACAACAGGGCCCAGACCGAGGCCATCGGGCAGTGGGCGGCCGAGCACGACATCTGGGTGCTCACCGACGAAATCTACGAGCATCTGGTCTACGACGACAACGAGTTTCATTCGCTGCCCGTTGTGGTGCCGGAGATGGCCGACCGGTGCATCGTGGTGAACGGGGTGGCCAAGACCTACGCCATGACCGGTTGGCGAGTGGGCTGGATCATCGCCCCCGGCGATCTGGCCAAGGGCCTGAGCAATCTGCAGTCTCATCAGACCTCCAACGTGCCCAACGTCTCCCAGCGAGCGGCCCTTGCCGCCGTCTCGGGAGATCTCTCCGCCGTCCACACCATGCGGGACGCCTTCGACCGGCGCCGGAAGAACATGCGGGCACTGCTCGACGGCATGGACGGGGTCGAGTGCTTGCCTCCCGAGGGTGCTTTCTATTCGTTCCCCTCCTTCGAAGGGGTCATGGGCCGAACCATTCGTGGTCAGACCATTACGTCCACCCTGCAGCTGGCCGATCTCGTGCTGGACGAGGTCAAGGTGGCATTCGTTCCCGGCGAAGCCTTCGGTAGTCCGGGTTACGCCCGCTTCTCGTTCGCCCTCGGCGACGACGATCTCGGTGAGGGTCTCGGACGAATCGCCGATCTCCTGGCCGAGGGCTGATGGCTGGCGATCAGCCCTACGGCACCTGGCCCTCGCCGATTTCGGCCGCATTGGTTGCAGCCGGCGGTGTAGGCATTTCCGGGCCAGCAGTACGGCAGGACGCCGACGGTCAGACCGAAGTGTGGTGGGCCGAACTGCGCCCCAGCGACGGCGGTCGCTCGGTGCTTGTCCGGCGAAAGGCCGGAGGCGCGTGCGAGGACATGCTGCCCGCCCCGTATTCGGCCAGGAGCCGGGTCCACGAGTACGGCGGCGGAGCCTGGTGCCTTGGCCAGTCGGCCGTGTACTTCAGCAACTGGGACGATCAACAGCTCTATCGGTTGGAACCGGGCACCGACCCGGTCGCACTGACTCCCGGCACCACCCAACCCCATCAGCTTCGATACGCCGATATGTGCGAGTCAGCCGATGGCGAGTGGCTGGTAGCGGTACAGGAATCGCATTCCGACGATGGCTCGGAGGCCAGCAACGAGATCGTTGCCATTCCGACCGACGGGTCGGCCCCACCCCGAGTGGTGGCCTCTGGCACTGACTTCGTGAGCGCACCGCGTCTGTCGGCCGATCAGCGCTGGCTTAGCTGGGTGCGCTGGGACCACCCCAAGATGCCGTGGGACAGCACCGAGCTCTGTGCCGCCCCGCTCTTCGAAGACTTTCGGGTCGGCAACGTCCAGGTCGTTTCCGGTGGCTCCGATCAGGCCGTTCACGGAGCCAACTGGACTGCTGATGGCCGGTTGGTCTTTTCCAACGACCAATCGGGCTATTGGAACCTGCATCAGTGGCGCCCGGGCGAACAAGCCGAGACCGCCATCACGTCGCTCGACGATGCCGAGATTGGTCACCCCCCGTGGGTCTTCGGAATCCAGCAATGGACCGAACTGGCCAACGGACGATTGGCCGCGGTCGTCACCAAGGACGCGGCCGACAGCCTGGCGCTGATCGAAAACGATGGTCGTGTCACCGCCATTGCCAGTCCGTTCGTCGCAGTAGCCGGTCTGGCCGCGACCCCCACCGATGAGTTGGTGGTGGTGGGGCAAACCAAGATCGACCTGACCGCGGTTGTCGAGTTGGCGCCGTCGGGTCACAGGTTCGACCACCGGCCGGCCGACACGTTGTCTGACGACAACGGACCAATCGATCCCCGCTGGTTCAGCGTGGCCGAACCGTTCGATTTTGAGTCGGCCGGGGGCAGGCAGAGCCACGCCTTCTTCTACCGCCCCACCGGACACGAGCTCTCTGGTCCACCCGACGAGAAGCCGCCACTCATCGTCATGGGCCATGGTGGACCGACGTCGCACACCGCTCCGGTTCTCGGACTGAAGATCCAGTACTGGACCAGCAGAGGTTTCGCGGTCGTCGACGTGAACTACGGAGGTTCCACCGGCTTTGGTCGCGACTACCGCCAGCTGCTCAACGATGCCTGGGGCATCGTCGACGTCGAGGATTGCATCGCTGCCGCCCAGAAGTTGGCGGCCGACGGCAAGGTCGACGGCTCCCGTATGGCCATTCGTGGCGGATCGGCCGGTGGTTTCACCGTGCTGGCCGCCCTGACCGGTTCCGATGTCTTCTCGGCCGGCACCAGTCTCTACGGCGTCGCCGATCTGGAAGCCTTGGCCGCCGACACCCACAAGTTCGAAAGTCGCTATCTCGATGGTCTGATCGGTCCGTATCCGGAGGCCAAGTCAATCTACGAAGAGCGGTCACCCATCAACCACACCGACGGCTTCTCGTGCCCGCTTCTGGTCCTGCAGGGCACAGAAGACGAGATCGTGCCGCCGAACCAGTCCGAAGCAATCGTGGCTGCCCTGGCCGACAAGAACATCCCCCATGCCGCCATCTACTTCGAAGGCGAGCAGCACGGATTCCGCAAGGCAGAGAACATCATCCGATCGCTGGAAGCCGAACTCTGGTTCTATGGACGGGTGTTCGGCTTCGCCCCGGCCGACGACATCGAACCGGTGGCCGGAGCCGTCGGGCTCAGCTAGTCGGTCGACCCTGGTTGGCTCGGCCCGGATGGAGCAACCAGGTTCCGATTGTCACCGTGATACACGCCGCCGCCACCCACACCGCGAAGAAGATGTTGGCCCTGGTGTAGAACAGCAGTTCGTCGGCCGGCCCCAGGAGGGCCAATCCGCCAGCGATTCCTACGGCGGCACCAATGTTGCGAAGTGCGTTGAACGCGGCATTGGCTTCGCCGTAGAACTCCATGGGCACCGTGCCAAGAGCCCATGAGTTCATGGACGGCTGGGACATGCCCCAACCGATGCCAAAGCCAGCGACGACGGGAAAGAACCGCAACCAATAGTTGGGTTCGGGGTCGAACATGAAGATGCTCCACAGCACCGCGCAGGTCGAGATGGCGCTGCCGACGATCATCGGCCAACGGTGACCGAACCTTTCCACGGCTCGTCCCCCAAGCACTGTCGAGGCCCCGGCACACAGAGGTCCGGCGGTTATGGCCAGACCGATCTTGACCGGTTCGTAACCCCAGACCCGACCCAGCCAGAGTGGCCACAGCAGCCAAATGGCCATGGATGTGACGGAGTAGCAGAAATTGGCGATGTTGGCTGTTGCCACTTCGGGGATTCTGAACAGCGAGATGTTCAGCAGGGGAGCAGGGTGTCGCATCGATCGGAGCACAAACACCACGGCCATGGCGATGCTCTCCAGGATGACCAGGATGGTCGCCCAGCTGGTCCAACCCCAGGCTGACCCCTGACTGATGCCGACAATGAGCAGCGAGATAGCTCCGATGGCCAGGAATGTGCCGCCGATATCGAGCCGCTCGGTGCTCTCATCGCCCCGGCTTTCCTGAACAAAGAAGAACGAGAGCACGAGGCTGATGATGGCCAGCGGGGCGCTCAGGGCATAGACCCACCGCCAGCTGGTGACGCCCAGCAGAAACGCAGCCGAGCTTGGCGCCAGCGCCGCGGCCAAGGGGCCAGCCGCTGACCAGGTGGCCACTGCCCGCGACCGCCGACTGGCTGGGAATTCGGGGAGGATCATCGACAACGAGGCCGGAATCACCAGGGCGCCAGAAGCAGCTTGGAAGGCTCGGGCGGCAATGAGAATCCACACCGTTGGGGCAATGGCTGACAGAACCGAGGACACGGCAAAGCCGGCCAGGCCGATGCCGAAGATCTTCCGCCGCCCCATTCGGTCGGCCAGCCGTCCACCCAGGGGCAAAAAGGCCGCTGACGCAATGAAGAAGGCCGATGCCACCCACGAAACGGTGGCTTCGCTGGCTTGGCTGAAGGTCTCTTCGATGTCGCCGAAGGCCAGATTGGTGGCTGTGGAGTTAAAACCGAACAACACGTAGCCAAAGGCACTGACCGCAAGGGCCTTCCATGCCTTGGCGCTGATCTCCTCGGTAGGAGCGGTGCTGTTCACCGGGGCACGCTAGCGCGATCTCCTGAAGCCCCCTTCGCTGTTGATGGTCTGACCGGAGATCCAGGCGCCTTCCGGGCTGACCAGAAAGGACACAAGACCAGCAACATCGCTGGGTTGACCCCAACGTCCGGAGGGGAATCGAGCGGCAATGTCAGCATGGGTTTGGCCGGTGGCCCATCCGGTGTCAACCGGGCCTGGGTTGATGCAGTTCACCGTGATGTTCCGATCGGCCAACTGGTCGGCCACCGACAGCGTCATTTGCTGGATGGCTCCCTTGCTGATGGCGTAGGCGATCTCGTCTCCCATGGGGCCAAGATGTTGCCCGCTGGTGAAAAACACAATGCGCCCGTCTTCCCAGTCGGGATCGAAGGCATGACCGAACGCTTTGGCCAGAAGCAATGACGCGCGGGTGTTGATGGCCCATGCCTTGTCCAGCTCGTCGATATCGACGTCGAGAAGGGCCTGGGTTGAGCTGTGAGCGTGGGCAGCAACGACGACGTCGATCTGTCCATAGCGAATGATCGCCTGATCCATCAGTTGTTCGGCGGCGTGAGGATTCTCGAGATCTAGCTCGATGTAGTCCAGTGGTCCGGTGCCGGAGTCCAATTCCTCAGCCAGGGTGGCGCCTCCGTCGGGATCGTTACCCCATGGCATCGTGGCGTCGTGGTCGGTCCATCCGGTGGCCAGAACTCGATAGTTGTCGTCGATCAACCGGGCGACAACTGCCGCCGCAATGCCTGAGCGGCGTGACATGCCGGTCACTATGGCCACCCGGTCTGTGCCCGGTTCGGTTGTCTCGGTAGAGGGGAGGGTCACGGCAACTCCAGTTCGTCGAGAAAGGCGCTGATTCGTTCGAGGACGGTTTCTGTTGCTTCTCGATGGGGCCAGTGGTCGCAGTCGGGGAGGTCCACCAGTTCTGCCTCTCCTGACACGCCATCGCCGACTCGTTCCAGCTGATCTCGAGTGGCGTAGGTGTCGGCGGTGCCTTGGAAAGCCAGAACCGGACACGCGACCGCCGTTAGTTCGGCATCGATCGTCCAGCTCCGGAAGCGTTCAGACAACCAGATGTCGGACCACCCACTAAAAGCCGCATCGGCATCGTCATGATGTCGAGCCAGTTGTTTGGCCAGCCCGCCTCGGTAGCCGGCCACGACCTCGGTGATTCCGGCAATGCACCGTTCCTCGACCGAGACGTGGGCAGCCAGAGAAACAATGGCCGGCACCGAACGGCCGGTTACCGATGGATAGAGCAGAGCGATGGTGGCGCCATCGCTGTGGCCGACAAGAATCGGAGATTCCAGCTGCTCATCATCGAGGAGTTCTCGTAGCCGTTGGGCCTCGAGATGCATGAAGTTGGCCGGCCAGGGCGGGGGATTGGGCGCCGATCGGCCGTAGCCCAACCGGTCATAGGCCAGAACCGGGCGCGCAGTCGCATCGGCCAAACGTTGGGGGAAGGGTCCCCAGGCCGAAACAGACCCCAGTCCCTCGTGCAAGAGAACAATCGGTGTTCGATCACCGTGCCGGTTTCCGAACCACGTGCGATGCATCCCGTAGTGATCCCACATCCAGGACGGTGCTGGCAACAAAGTTCACATCAGTTGTGTAAGGAAACTTACGGAAGCCTACGGAACATCCGGTGCACAATCATCATCTAGAACATTGGCTAGGTCGGTCAGCGCTTTTGGGCAAGGATGGAGGCATGACTCGTGGCTGTGGAGGCTTGAGCGATGAGTGAACATCGATTGGTCATTGGACCGGGAGGCTCGGGGCGGTCACGCGCCCTGCAGTCGTGGACAGAGAACGACCTCGATGGGCGATCCATGGTGCTTCTCACCGCCAGCCCTCTACGGCCTCCGGACGAGACGGCCGTCAAGGGGGCGTTGACCGACAACCCTGATGTGCTGGTGATCGATGATCTCCAGTGGTGCACCGAAGAAGCGCTCCAGTTTCTGGTCGACCATCTCAACTCGGTCACCGTTTGGGCCAGCCGCCGCCCCTGGCCCCGGACTTCGGTGCTGAGGATCCTCGACGACGCCCTGACCGAACAGGTTGCCGCCGAACGACTCGGCCCTCTTTCGGAAGACGATTTGGCTCCTGTCATCGCTGAGCAGACCGGTCGAGCAGCCAACAGCGAATTGATCGAGCGGATTCACTTCGCGGTCGGAGGCTCGCCGGCGCTGGCCAGCGACGCAGTGGCCAGCGATTGGGATGGCGAACTGGCATCGGTCCCCGAAGCGCTGGTCGATGCGGTGATCCGGCGGGTCGAGCGGGCTGGGTCCGAAGCGGGCGAGCTGGTGCGAATCCTGGCCGTTGATGCCGACGTTGAGCTTGCGGACGCAGCCAAGGCCCTCCCCGAAGGCACCGATAGTGACGGTGCTCAGCGGGGCATTCGGGCTGGGGGTTTGGTCGATACAGATGGGGTCGTCCTCCCACTCATCCGGGCTGCGCTCCTGACTGATCTCACGACGTCGGCCCGAGCCGCCATTCATGATCGTTTGGCTGCGGTACTGGGGCCAAAGGACCCGGACAAGGCCGATGAGCATCTCCTCGCAGGTTCGGCCGAGACTCCCGAGGCCGGACTGGCCCTTCTTGGTTCTGCGGTCCGACTCCGAAGCAGCGATCCGGCGCGGGCTCTCGATCTGTTGCGCCAGGCAGAGGGCACCGGGCTCGAACCACCTGACGTCACCGTCGTGCGCTCTGAGGCGCTCTTTCATCTGGGGTCGTCTGAGGCCGCAGTGCAACTCGATCTGCTTGGCAGCAGCCAGTCGGAGCGGGCCGCTCTGGTCCGCTATGGCCTGGACGTGCGCGATTTGCGGTGGCAGTCGGCCAGTGAGCGGCAGCTCGACGGACCGATTGGCGAGTGCCTTCGTTCGTTGGCCGCAGTGGCCCAGGGAAGCATCGAGGTTTCAGAGCCTGACGCCACGACTCCACTGCTTGAGCTTCTGAGCCGAGTAGTCGCCGGTGTTGTCGACCTGGCCAAGGGCGACCTAGCCGCCGCGCTCGGGGCGCTTGCCATCTCCTCCGATGACTTCGATCGACTTCGTCCCGACGTGCCGTTGGGCATTACCCCCCACGCGCTTGCGGGACTGGCCAGCCTCCTAAGTGGCGATCTTTTGGCGGCCGACGATCTCCTGATGTTGGCATCAGAGGGCGAAAGCGGCGGCCCAGGAGAGGGCACGACACATCAGTTGTTGTTGTCCTACGCCCGAATGCAGGACGGCCGCTACGCCGATGCCCTCGAAGCCGTTCGAGCTGGCGAGGAAGAGTCGTGGCACCAGAGGGACCGGTTCCTCCTGGCTGCTCTCGATGCTGGCTTGGCTCGTCGTTCGGGTGATACGGCCCGACTCCGGGAGGCTTGGAAGCGGGTTGATCCGGTTTTGGTTCGACTGTCACCCAGCTGGCTGCTCCTCGACCCGTTGACCGATCTCTTGGCCGCTGGCATACGGCTTGGGCACGAAGCGAGAGTGCAACCGATTCTCGATGTCGTTCTCGATCAGTGCCGGAGCCTGCCACCCGAAGGTCCAGCTCCGGTCGGGGCAGCCTGGTTGGAGTTGCAACTCGCCATCGCTCGAGACGACGCATCTACTGGGATCGATCGTGAGGCACTAGCTGCCAAAGCAGGAGCGCTTGCTGCGCTTGTCGCCTCTGATCGTCGGTCACAGGCCCGAATAAAGGCCGGGAAGGCCTGGTCGGCCATCGCGGCCAAGAACGTCGACGGAGAAACTGTTACCGCGGTTGCTAACCAGTTGGCTGCGGTCGGTGAGCCGTGGGAGGCCTCTCGCCTCGTCGGTCAGGCCGCACTGGACTGCTCAGACAGCTCAGAAGCTCGCCGTCTGCTGGAGCTGGCCCGGACCTTCGCAGTCGAACCCACCGAAGCCAATGGCGAGGATGGCTTGGTGGCCCTGGGCCTTTCCGAGCGGGAAGCTGACGTTGCTCGACTGGTCGCCGAAGGCCGAACACACAAAGAAGTTGGCGCTCAGCTTTATATTTCGCCGAAAACGGTCGAACACCATGTGGCCAAGATCCGCCAGAAGTTGGGCGCGACGAGCAGGGCTGAATTGCTTGCCACTATTCGAGAAGCCACCGGCTGATCAGCTCGACGCCCAGTCTCCCCCTGCCAAGATCGCGTCGCAGGGGGGGATTCCCCGATGGCTGGGGCTGGCGAGTACGTCATAGTTAGTTCAAAGAACACCTCACAGACACCCATCAAGCCCTTGGGAGGGAAATCCAATGGCCAGCGTTCAAGAGATCTTTCAACAGCTCCTCACCGACCTCTTCACCAATGAGGTGAGCGCTGAGCAGGCGGTCACCGACTGGGAGGCTTTCCTGGAGGAGAGCGGTCATGCCGATCTCGATCTGTCCCAGGTTGACCTCTCTGAAGCCCTCTACCAGGTGTGTAACGAGCTCGAGATCCCCGATGAGACCCAGGTGGTCATGATCTCTGACGCTCCGGTGCCTACCGGGCCTCCGGTCAGTGCTCCCGCCGACTCACCTCAGGGCGGCATCCCGGTGGTATCACCGGTTCCCGCGCCGAGCCCGGCTCCTAGCTCTGACGACGACCTTTCCGTCCCTGACTCAGGCGGTTCGCCGTCGACTGGCGGCGGTTCGCCCTCATCCGGTGGCGGCACCCCCTCGACCGGTGGTGGGTCCCCCTCGACTGGCGGCGGCACCCCGGACCCCGGCCCGGCTCCTGCTGAGTATGTGCCGGCGAATGTGAATCATTATCTGACGCAGGTGTATGAGGACAACAGTGTTATTCAGACGACTGAGCACAACTACGACAACAGTGTCGAGGTTGAGAT
>CALHBU010000396.1 GCA_937930655.1 uncultured Acidimicrobiales bacterium
GCGGTGGCCAGAGGGTGAGGCGAGACCATGATGTGGACGTCGTCCCATCGCCAGGCGTCGAGATCGGGCCCGAGGCTTTGAGCAAGCTCGGACGCCGCCGAGTCAAGGGCCTGACCAAGGAGTTGATCGAGGTCGGCCTGAGTGTCGAGCCCCGGTACTGTCCTCCAGCCGTCGTGCAGCAGGAGGGCTGTCGCCCCTTCGGCGGCCATACGACTGGCCGACACCCGGTCGGGCCAGCCCGGCCCACCCAGCGTTGGGTTGCGGATCCCCAGCCGGTCAACGACCAGCTCGGTCCAGTGCCGTCGGGAAGCGTTGACCGCCGCCGCGCCAGTCGAGTCGCCGGCGACTTCTCGGTCCCATTCCCCAATAGCTGCCTGCGCTTCCTTGCCCAGGTCGGTCGTGGGCCGGGCCGAGGCGAGGAAGTCAGCGAACACCGAGCCGACCGACGACCGCACATCGCGGTGAATGGCGGGCATGTCGGCCGCAGTGGCGTCGTGCATGGCGACCAGCAGATCGACGATTCGGTCGTGGCGGGCCGGACCGGCGAAGTCGAGCGAGATATAGGGACCGGCGTCGGCTACTCGATTGTTGGCCGTAACCAGAAAGCCCCGCTCGGGGTTGGTCTCTCGGGGCAAGTTGTCGAAGTCCGCCGGCCTGATTCCCTGCCAGCTGTGTTCGTCGGTGCCGGGTACCGGAGTCCAGCGATTGGCCGGTGGCCGTTCAACGACCCGGCCTCTGATTTTGAACGAGATGTCACCGGCCGCGTCGGCTGTGAGCAGGCTGTTGACCGGGATGACCCACGGCCGCACTGTTTCTTCGAGACGTTCGCAGCTGCTGGCACCGAGCATCGGCCAGAGGGCATCAAGAGTGGTGTCCCGTTCGGGTGCCCCGTCCCATGACAGGCCGGTCCACATCATGGAAAGCACTGCCCCTTCTTCCGGTTCGCCCAGCACCACCGGGCCCCGGGGCGTTATCCCGCAGCGCACATCGACAGTGTCGCCACCCTTGACGGCGATGGTCTCTGTCCGCCAGCTGACTTCAGAAAGGGAGTCTGCCGTTTCCACGAAAACATCGGTGTCGTCGGCCATACCGTGGGTGATGCACCAGGCCACCGATTGGTTGTGACCGAAGTGGGGAAAGCCCGGAACGCCGGGAAAGGCCAGTCCAATGGCGTCGAACTCGGGGCAGGAGACATGACACTGGTGATACACGTTGGGAAACTCGATGCCCCGGTGGGGATCGCCAGCCAGGAGCGGACGACCGCTCTGAGTTCGGGAGCCGTGAATGGCCCACGAGTTCGAACCACCGTCGGTATCGGCGATGGCCGTCAGGTCCTCGGCAGCCCGCTGCAAAATGGCGCCCACGTCTTGCAGGAGATCGACCGGGGGCAGCATGCCTTCGCCGGGCAGGATGGCCGAGGCCGTCGACGGATCGGCCCGCAAGGCAGCGGCCGCCTCGGGGCCAGCGGCCAACACGGTCGCACCCCGCCAGAGCTTCCGATGGAAGGTCCCCATGAACAGGTGTCGAACTTTGTAGACGGCAACGCAGTGCCAGGGCTCCCATGGCTCGGGCCGGCTCGGGTGGCTCGTGAATTCCGGTGGCAACTCGGTCTCGGTGTCGTCCAACCATGCGTTGACACCAGCCGAATAGGCCTCGGTCATGGCTTTGGTCTCGGGCCGAAGTGCTTCCCAGTCAGCCTTCGCAACATCAGTCAGCCCCAGCCGGCGGAAGAACCGGTCCTCCCGGACCCCCACCTGGCCAACCACCTCGGCCCACCGGCCAGCGACTCGGCGCCGATCCCACTCCATCTGCCAGATCCGATCCGATGCAGCCAGCCAGCCCTGAACCCAAAAGGCATCGAGGGCGGTTGGAGCCACGGCATGGCCGATTCCCCAGGTATCTCGCGTCACGGTGATCGTCACCGGGCCAGTATCGCCCACCCCTCCCACAAAACTGGCAGCTGAGCGTGCAGCCGACCCGGCTGGGAGCTGCCAGTTTCGTGGAGGTGTGCTAGTCACGCGGTGTGAATGAGTTCGAGACAAAGCTGGCTGCGGTACTGGAGCGGACCATCCCCGGCTTTCGCCAAATGATCTCAGCCGAGAGGCTGAGCGGCGGTGCCAGCCAGGAGACGTACCGCATCACCATCGAGGACGACGCCGGCCAGCGGTTACTGGCGATGCGACGGGCGGTGGGCGGCCAGTACGAGATGCCGGACGAGACCAGGCCGGGACTACCGGTCGAAGCGATGCTCATGCAGGTTGCCAGGAAGGCCGGGGTGCCCGAGCCGGAGGTCTTTCACGTTCTCGACCGCAGCGACGACATCGGTCTTGGTTTCATCATGGAGTGGCTCGACGGGGAGACCCTCGGCGCCCGCATCCTCAAAGCGCCCGAACTGGATGAGATCCGCCCCCATCTGGCCCGCCAGTGCGGGCAGATCCTGGCTCGGATTCACGCCATCGACCCGGTGGCCACCGGGCTCGCTCCCCATCTCGAAACCATGTCAAACGAGCAGTTCGTCCTCAAGATGTGGGACCAGTACAAGGAGTTCACTACCCCGGCGCCGATGATCGACTTCACCGCTCGATGGTTGCTGGAGAACCTGCCGCCCGAGGGAACCCCCCGGCTTGTTCACAACGACTTCCGCAACGGCAACCTGATGGTTAGCCCCGAGGGCGTGACCGCCGTCCTCGACTGGGAGGTGTGTCACCTTGGTGATCCCATCCGGGACCTGGGTTGGATCTGCACCAACTCCTGGCGGTTCGGTCGTCGCGAGCTGGCGGTTGGCGGGTTCGGCGAGTTGGATGATCTCCTTGCCGGGTACGCCGAGGAGTCAGGGACACACATCGACCCGGCCCACGTGAAGTTCTGGGAGGTCTTTGGCTCCTACTGGTGGGCAGTCGGGTGTCTCAAGATGGCCGAGCATTGGCGCAACGGGCCCGACCAAACGGTCGAGCGACCAGGAATCGCCCGCCGCTCGTCGGAGTGCCAGGTCGACTGCGTGAACCTGATCATTCCTGGTCCGGTTGTCTTGGTCGAGGCACAAGAATCGATGTCGTCGATCGACATGCCCACCATCGACGAATTGCTAGTGAGCGTGCGGGACTTCCTTCGCAACGACGTGCGGTCGGAGACAGAGGGGCGCACCAACTTCATGTCTCTTGTGGCTTCGAACTCACTCGACATCGTGATACGGGAGCTCCAACTTGGCCCCCGTCATCTCGAGGGGGAACATCAGCGATTAGCGGCCTTGCTGGCCACTACCGGCCCGGTGATGGACCTTCGCTGGCAACTGACCACGGCGCTACGGGATGGCTCGATGGCCCTCGACCATCCCGGTCTGGCCGAGCACCTTCGGACAACCGTCGTGAACCAGGTGGCCATCGACCAGCCTCGGTATTCGGGATTCACCGCCGCCACCACCTGATGGCGGGTCCCAACCTGACGCTTACCGGACGGTAACCTCTGGATTGTGTCCACTCCTCCGCCAGTGACCAGTTGGGAAACCGACTTCGACCACACCCATCCCGACTACGCCGAGAACGCCCCGGCAATCTGGGATCAACTGCGAGAGTCGTGCCCTGTCGCCCGAAGCGAGCGGTTTGGTGGAGTGTGGCTGCCCGTCCGACACGAAGATGTCGACGCCATCGCCCACGACACCACCAACTACAGCTCCCAGGGCGTCATCGTGGGCGAGCCACCGGAGGTCCCGGCGCCAATGGGCCCGGCGCCGCCGATCACGTCTGACCCGCCGTTCCACGCCATCGCCCGTCGGCTCCTGCTGCCGCCGTTCGCTCCCCGACCAATCGCCGAACTGGGTCCATCGACCCGCCAGTTCTGCCATCAACTCATCGATGGCCTGCTGGAAGCGGGACCCGAGATCGACGCAGCTACCGGCTACGCCCAAGAGATTCCGGTGCGGATCATCGCCGACATGCTGGGCCTACCGGAGGAAGACGGAGACCTCTATCGATTCTTCATCCGCAACATCGTCGAAACGGCCGGAGTAGATATCCGAACTGACGACGACATCTCCTTCGACGACTACCTCGACGAGAAAATTGCCGAGCACCGGGCCAACCCTCGAAGCAACGAAGACGGCGATCTGATCGACTACATGATCAACGCCGACATCGAAGGAATGCCGCTGGAGGATGCCCATATCAGGGGCACCGTCGCCCTCCTGCTGATCGCTGGCATCGACACCACGTGGTCGGCCATCGGCTCCTCTCTCTGGCATCTGGCCCAGCATCCCGGTGACCGGAAGCGACTTATCGAAGACCCCGAGCTCCGCCCCTTCGCCATCGAAGAGTTTCTTCGGTTCTACGCCCCAGTCACCATGGCCCGGATTGCGGCCACCGACCACGAGCTTGGCGGTTGCCCGGTCAACAAGGGCGACTGGTTACTCCTTCCTTTCCCCGCTGCCAACCGCGACCCGGAAGCGTTCGAAGACGCCGGCACCGTCGTGCTCGATCGCCAGCGCAACCGCCACGGCGCCTTTGGTCTAGGGATTCACCGTTGCCTTGGCTCCAACTTGGCCCGTCTTGAGCTGTCGATCGCCGTGGAGTGCTGGCTGGAACGCATTCCCGACTTCGAGCTGATCGATCCCGAGACGGTCCGTTGGTCGGCTGGTCAAATACGAGGACCGCGAGAGCTGCCGGTTCGCATCCTCTAGACTGACCCTATGTCTGAGTACACCTCACCCGAGCACCATCCGGCGTTCGAGGAGTACTGCGAGACCATCTTCGAACTGGCCGAGGACGGCCTCAAGGTCATTCAGGCTCGAATCGTCGAGCGCCTCGACGTCTCTCGGCCCGCGGTGTCGGAGATGATTCGCCGCATGACCGACGAAGGGTTGGTCGAGACAAACGGCTCGGTCATCAGCCTCACCGACGCTGGTCAGGCACTGGCCAACACCATGGTTCGCCGGCACCGGCTAGCCGAGCGATTTCTCACCGACATCCTCGGGCTGTCGTGGGCCGAGGCCCACCACGAAGCCGGCAAGTGGGAGCACGTCATCAGCCCGGTGGTCGAAACTGCCATCGCTGATCGGCTGGACAACCCAACCACCTGCCCGCACGGCAACCCTATTCCGGGCTCGACCTACGTCAAGCCCGACTTGGTCGCACTCTCTGACATCAGCGTTGGCGACAATGTCACCGTCAACCGCATCCCCGAAGAGCTCGAGTTCACTCCGGGCCTCCTCGAGTTCCTCGAGGAGAACCAGCTGCTTCCCGGTGCCAGCGCGACGGTGGTGACCAGCTCGCCCGATGGCACTACCACGCTGGACATCGACGGGCAGGTAGTGGGCATTAGCGCCTTCACCGCCGAACGAATTCTGGTTACCCAGGCCTAGAGGCCGGCTACCCGCTCTAGACCGTGGTGACGGTGTCCCTGGCCCATGCCGAAACGGTCGAACCGACGAACTTGACGACGACATCGTCGCCCGGAGCGAACTGGCCGAGCGAGGTACGGACATCGAGCATCTCGTCGCCGGTGCGTACCGAGTAGAGGGCGTCGTGGCCGAAATACTCGACCGACTCGACCACCCCGCCCGAACCCGCCACCAGCTGGAGCTGCTCGGGACGGATCAGAATATCGGCGAGACCAGCCTGCGGTCCCTGGGGCTTGAGCGGCAGCGCGCCCAGCGTTGTCTCGGCCAGTCCGGAGGAGATCTCGCCGGCCACGACATTGGCCTCGCCAACAAACCGGGCAACCCAGGCCGAGGACGGGTTCTCGTAGAGCTCGTGAGGAGCACCGACTTGTTCGATCCGACCTCCGTGCATCACGGCAACCCGGTCGGCCATAACGAACGCTTCGTCCTGATCATGAGTGACCATGACGACGGTGATCCCGACCTCGTGGAGGATCCGTCTGACGTCACGACGCACCTGGTGGCGCAGCCCGGCATCGAGGGCCGAGAATGGCTCGTCGAGAAGGAGGACGGCTGGTTGGGGGGCCAGGGCCCGAGCCAACGCCACCCGCTGTTGCTGACCGCCGGAAAGGGTCCCCGGCAGCCGGTGGCCATAGTCGGCCATGTCCACCAGTTGAAGCACCTCGGCGACTCGGGCATCGATGTCGGTCTGACCCTTAAGCCCGAAAGCCACGTTGGCTGCTACGTCAAGGTGGGGAAAGAGCGCACCGTCCTGGAACACCATGCCGACCCGGCGATGTTCGGGCGCAACCCAGGCATTGGGCCCGGCAACCAGACGGCCACCGATTTCGATCTGACCAGCAGACACCGGATGAAGACCGGCAATCGAGCGTAGAAGGGTGGTCTTGCCGCAACCCGATGGGCCGAGGAGGGAGAGCATCTCGCCGGGGGCAACCGCAAGCGATGCGTCGTGAAGGACCTGCCCATCACCGTAGGACGCGTCGACGCCCTCCAGATGAAGTGACGCCCGAGCGTCAGAGGCAAGACTGATCACGGATGTAAAGCTACCTGAACACTGGTGGACTGACCAGAGCAGATTGGCTAGTCGGCGCCGGTCTGGTCAGTGCTGGTTTCGAAGGACCAAGCCCCAGGTCAGGACAGCGGAAAGGGCAACGAGGACGAGCGATGCCACGCCGACTTCGGCGTAGAACCCCTCTTCGAACGAGCCCCAGACCTCGGTGGCCAACGTCTCAAAGCCAAGGGGGGCCAAAAGCAAGGTGGCCGGCAGTTCCTTGATGGTTGACAGCAGTACCAATCCGCCACCGGACAGCAGGCCAGGTCGCATCAGCGGAAGCTCGACCAACCGTCGCCGATCGAAGCGGGAGGGACTCAGTAGGCGGGCCGAGTCTCGCAGCCCTTCCGGCACCGCTCGAACCGCAGTTTCGGCCGCGCCGAGGGCCTGGGAGCCGAAGTGAATGACATAGGCCAGGATCAGGATGGGGAAGGTCTGGTAGAGCGCGGACAGCAGCGGGGTGTTGGCCGACCAGAAGACCAGCGAGAGGGCGATGACGATGCCAGGAACGGCAAAGCCACCGATGACGGCGACCGACGCCACTCGCCCCGCTCGGGAACGGTGACGGACGATCAGCATGGCCAACGGGAGTACGGCAAGCACTGCCACCACGGCAGTGAACACGCCAACGATGGCGGTGTTGATGGCCGGACCCACCAGATCACCGACATCGACCCGCCCATCGGCCAAGCCACGGACTGCCCATGTCGAGAGGCTGGCAATCGGGGCAACAAGCGCCAGGCCAACAACCGAACCCACCGCGAACAGAACTGGCACAACCCAGCGACCCAGCTGCGTTGGCGGATTGTCGAGCCGGCTGTTGGCTCGATCGTCGGGTCGTATCGGTTCGTGAAAGGAACGCTCGGCCGCCACGACGACAACGGCCAGCAGTAACAACAACGCCGCGGCCGAGAACGAGGTAGCGCGGTCGGTCAACTGGGTGGCAAAGATGACCCGGGTGAGGGTGTCGAAACCCAGCAACTGCACAGCGCCGAACTCGCTGACGGTGTAGAGGAAAACCAACATGGCACCGGCAAGAACCGAGGCCCGGAGCTGCGGCAAGGTGACGGCGAAGAAGGTTCCGACCGAGGAGCGTCCGAGGAGCCGGGCGCTTTCCTCCAGCGAAGGACGCAACGCCCGCAGGCGGGCGGCAACCGGCAGCAAGACGTAGGGGTAGGTGGCCAGCGACAAAACGAACCACGACGGCCAGAACCCACGAGCCCGAAACGGACCTTCAAAGCCGACTGCTTCCAGAACCCCGTGGAGAATGCCTCCCGGAGCCAGTGCTGCGATGAACGCTGCGGCGCCCACAAACGAAGGGAGTCCGAGAGGCAGGACAGCCAGGACCTGGAGCACGCGACGACCCGGCACGTTGGTTCTGACCAGTGTCCACGCCAGTCCGGTACCGATGACGGCCGCCGTCGCTGCGACCGAGGTAGCGAGCAGAACCGTGCGCCACAACGGGTCGAGAGCCTCGACCAGCGTGTCTCCCAGCGCTCCCCCGAACTGGAGGGCTTTGACCAGCACGAACACGCCGGGCAGCGCGAAGAGCAAGCCAAGTAGCATTGAGTAGCCACCCAGCCAGCGTGGTGTGCCGGACGCTTGACCACCCGACGATCGGCCGATGCCTGCCCTAGGAGCCGAAGGCTTGGCCAGCGCGGTCATCTCACCCGTCGAGACCGGCCCCGACGATGAGCTCCCGGGTACCAGCGAGCCCCCCACCGAGTTCGTCGAAGTCGATACCACCCACTGCCGAGAAATCGGCCGGGGGAATGACCGATGCTGGTTGGGAGCCCACGGCCAGAGGGTATTCGAATGTCTCATCGGTGAAGAACTGCTGGGCCGACTCGCCGAGCAGCCAGGAGATGAACGACTGGGCAGCTTCGTCGTTCTCCGACGAGGCCAGTTGAGCAATTCCAGTGACAATGAGGATGCTGCCCGGGTCGTCGACACCGAACTGGTGGTTCAGCCCAGGGTGCGTTGGGTCCTCGGCCACGAATCGATAGTTGTAGTAGTGGTTGACCAGTCCGGCCGCCACCTCGCCTCGGCCGACGGCGGCCACAATGGCACTGTTGCCGTCGTACTGCTGTACGTCGTTGTCGGCTAGCCCAGCCAGCCACTCTCCGGTGGCGTCATCGCCAGTGGTGGCTCGCATGGCAGTGACGAAGTCCTGGAACGAGCCGTTGCCGGGAGCAATACCCAGGCGGCCATTCCAGGCTGGGTCGGTGAGCTCAAAGATCGATGCGGGCAGCTCGGCCGGGTCGACCAGCTCGGGGTTGTAGACCAACACTCGTTGGCGCCCACTCACACCGATCCAACGGTTGTCGTCGTCCCGCACGGTGACTGGCACAAGATCAAGAATTTCAGTGGGCAGGTCGGCCAAAAGTCCGACCTCGTCGAGAAACCCGACTGCGCCCGGGCTCTGGGACAGAAAGACATCGGCCGGCGAAGCGTCGCCCTCTTGCTCGATCAGAAGCGCCAACTCCTCGGAACCGGCGAACTTCACCTCGACCTCGATACCGGTCTCCTCGGTGAACTGAGCCAATAGCGGTTCAACCAGATCTTCGCTCCGACCCGAATAGAGGGTGAGCGAGTCGCCATCGCTCGAGGAACTGCACGCCCCTGTGAGTAGTGCGAGCACAAGCCCGAGGGCGAACGTTCGGAGAGCTGTGGGTGACATGCGGAGGACCATAGAGCGACCAACAGAAAATGTAAACCCTGCCTAACAACATCCCCTTGTGGGACTAGCGACGCGGTCTAGGCTCACTCTGTGACCTCCATCGATCTTCGATCCGACACTGTTACCCGGCCGGGCGCAGCCATGCGAAAGGCCATGGCAGCCGCCGAGGTTGGTGACGACGTCTGGGGCGACGATCCGACCGTGGCCAGCCTCGAACAACGGATTGCTGAACTCCTCGGCTTCGAATCGGCGGTGTTCGCCCCCAGCGGCACCCAGGCCAACCTTTGCGCTTTGCTCTCCCACTGCCAGCGTGGCGACGAGTACCTGGTCGGCCAAAGCGCCCACACCTACCGCTACGAAGCCGGCGGCGCGGCCGTGCTCGGCAGCATCCAGCCACAACCGGTCGAGATGAACCCCGACGGCACCTTCGACCTCGATCTGCTTTTCAGCTACGTCAAGCCCAACGATCCCCACTTCGCACAGGCTCGCCTGCTGGCCATGGAGAACACCAAAGACGGCCACCCGCTACCGCAGGACTATGTTGCCGAGGCCCAGACAAGGGCCCGCAACCACGGCCTGGCCCTTCATCTCGATGGGGCTCGTCTCTGGAACGCGGCGGTAGCCGCAGGCGTCGAGCCTGGAGCCATCGCCGCTGGCTTCGACTCGGTGTCGGTGTGTCTGTCCAAGGGCCTCGGCACACCGGCCGGTTCGGTGTTGGTTGGATCCGGCCAGTTCATCACCGAGGCTCGACGCTGGCGCAAGATGCTGGGGGGCGCCATGCGCCAGGTTGGCATCCTGGCCGCCGCCGGCCACTATGCCCTCGACCACCACATCGATCGCCTCGTCGATGACCATGCCAACGCGGCCCGCCTGGCCGATGGGCTGGCCGAGGTCGAGGGTGTCACCGTCGATGGCCACGCCACCAATATGGTGTTCCTCCGCCTCGACGGGGTCGACCCGACAACCTTTGGCGCCACGATGGCCGAAAACAACATCATCATGGCGGCCAATCCGGTGAGCCGGCTCGTCACCCACCTCGATCTTTCGACCGACGATGTCGACACCGTCGTCGAGATTGCACATCAGGCAGCCAAGACAGCCGCTAGCTGACCGCGGCCAACGAGAGCGATGCCGCTTAGGCCGAAACCCGGACCTCGGCCGCAGCAGATGCCTTCTGATGGACCCCCTGATGGACTCCGAGAATCCGGCAGGTCGCAGCAGTGAGCTCGGGCCTGTTCATGGTGTAGAAGTGGAAGTCGGTCACTCCGTGCTCGACCAAGCGGCGGCATTGCTCAGCCGCCACTGTGGCCGCTACCAGTTGTTGAACCTCCGGGGCATCGTCGAGACCACCGAAAAGATCATGCATCCAGCTGGGAACCGAAGTGCCGCATCGTTCGGCGAACCGGCACATGTTGGTGAAGTTGGTCACCGGCATGATGCCGGGGATGATCGGCTCGGTTATGCCTGCAGCCCTGGCCCGCTCGAGGAAACGTAGATAGACATCGGCATCGAAGAAGAACTGAGTGATGGCGCGGTCGGCTCCGGCGTCGAGTTTCTGCTTGAGGCTGTCGATATCGGCCTGCGGCGACGCTGCTTTGGGATGTACCTCGGGGTACGCCCCAACAGAGATCTCGAAATCGGCGGCGCCGCTGTCTTCGACATGGCGCCGGATGCCCGAGACAAGCTCGGCCGCGTCGCCGTAGCCACCCTGGAGGCAACCGTCGTTGTCTGCGCCTTCCGGAGCATCACCTCGAAGAGCAACGATGTGACGAACACCGGCGGCCACATAATCGTCGATGACAGCGCCAAGCTCGTCTTTGGTTGCACCCACACAGGTGAGATGGCCAGCGACATCCAGATCGGTCTCGCCGGCCAACCGTGACACGGCGGCTTGGGTTCGATCCTGGGTTGTGCCTCCCGCGCCATAGGTGACACTCACGAATCTCGGAGAGAGCGGCGCAAGCTGCTCGGCGCAGCGAGCCAGGTTGGCCTCACCAGCCGGGGTAGCTGGCGGGAAGAACTCGAACGACACCCGAATGTCGGCGCGGATGGGTGTGGCCGGCCATGGTCGACGACCGAGCCGTTCAGCTGCCGCCTGCTCTTCCAGTGCTTGGACTTGATCGGGGGTGTGGTCGGTCATGAGGCCGCCTCCAGGGGGTAGACCGCGGGCGCATCGGCGTGCTGGGTTGCAACCCACAAGGTCACGGTCATGGTTTCGTTCTCGAGATGAGTTACCTGAGTGTTGAGAAGCCCTGCATCGAGGCTCCAACTGGCGATCTCCTCATCGGCAAATCCCAGCCAACGGTGAGCAAACTCGGTTCGGACCTGCTCGTGACTGTGGGGCCCAAAGTCGACAATCATCAGCTGACCGCCGGGCCGAAGGGTCCGGGCTGCCTCGGCGATGGCCCGAGCGGGGTCGTCGAGAAAGTGGAGCACATGGTGAAGAACGGCCACATCGACCGAGCCGCTGTCGACGTTGAGGTCATAGACATTGCCGTGCCGAACCGCACAATGCACAAGCCCCTGCGCTTCCAGACGACTACGAGCCAGGTTGAGCATCTGCTTACTCAGGTCGATCCCGAGACCGTGACCGATCCGGCTGGCAAACAGCTCGAGAACCCGACCGGTGCCGGTTCCGATGTCGAGCAGGTCCTCGACTCTTCCGCCTCGGTCTGTGTGGTGGTCGAGTGAGGCCACCATGGCGGCCTCGACTTCGACGTCGGCAACATGAAGCTTCCGCATGCCGTCCCAGTCGTCGGCGATCCGCTCAAAGTACTCAGCTGCCGCCTCGGCCCGCTCGGCCCGAATGTCGCCAAGCCGCGACCGGTCGCGTGCTACCTGCTCGTCGTCGAGTGACAACAGAGGTAGGAGGGCGTCCAGCAATTGCCGGCCGGTGCCGCGCCGAGCCGGACGGTAGTAGGCGTGAGTTCCCTGGGCATTGCGCTCGAGGAGTCCGGCTTCGCAGAGCAGGCGGAGATGGCGACTTACCCGCGGTTGGCTCTGACCAAGGACCCGGCACAACTCTGAGACGGTGAGCTCGCTGTCGGCCAAGACAGCCAGGATCCGTAGCCGGGTGGGTTCACCGGCGGCTTTGAGCGCCTCGAGGAGTTCGGCCGTGCTTGTCACAGAGATAAAGATATCTTTATGTCTTGATAAATGCCAGCCTAGGTCGCTGGAAATGGCGGCGTTGCCCCATCGGGCAGATCAACCTCGAACGTATTCAGGGTCATACAGACCAGGGTGTAGAGGCCACAGGCGTTGATGAGATCCTCCACGCCGGACTCACCGAAGAGTTCGACAGCCCGGGCGTAGGTGGCATCGTCGACCTTGTGGTCGGCATGAAGAACCGAACAAAAGGTCCACGCTGCCTCGTCCCCTTCATCATCGAAGTTCGGCCGCTCCCCCACTTTGAGCGACTGAATGACGTTCTCCGGCAAGCCAGCGTCACGAGCCATCGGCTCGTGGGCAAACCACTCGAACTGGGCCTGCCAGAGCTGACCGGTGAACAGAATCGCCAGCTCGACATATCGTCGATCGATGGTCGGCTTGAAGCGGAGGGCACCTCCGAGTTGGTTGAGTCGCAGCCCGGTGGCCGGATTGAGAATCCACGCATCGAACGGGCCACCGATCTTGGCGTCGGTCACACCCGAACGGCCCTCGGCGATTCTATGAAACAGCTCCTGCTGTTCGTCTGAGAGGTCGTCGAGGGTCTTGGGCGTCAGTCGTGTCATAGGCCGTGTTTAGCAGCCCGGCGTTTCCGTGACCTGCCCTCCGCTCAGCCCGGCTCTGCTCAGCTCTTGGGAGTAGACGGCCCGACCCGGAACGGGTCGACCGGCCCGGCACCGAGTCCCAAGAGGACCCGACCGGCGACTTGCCGATGGATGGGCTGCCCTGCCGCGTGTTGCACCGCAGTATGGGCGTCGCGCAAGAACCGTTCGAGCCGGTTGGCCGACGAGATGGCGTTGGTACCGGCGGCGTGAAAACAGAGGTCGGCCACCCGCACCGCCTCGTTGAGCGAATGGGTGATGGCCAGCTGGCCTCGGGCCACTGCCCGTTCGAGCTCTTCGCTGCTCGTTCCCGGCGGGCAGTCGATCAGCGCCTCCCATGCTGCTTCGATCGACTCAACAACAAAGGCCCGAGCCGAACTGGTGATGGCCTCGGCCTGGGCTACTGCCTCCTGCACCGCAGGGCGGGTGCGAAGCGGATCGGGCGAGCCGGTCGACGCCACCTCTCCCAACCCGACAAGCGCCTCGATGGCGCCTCGGGCCAGACCGGTTCCGATGCCAGCTGTTGGGGCCCAAGTTGGCACCATATTGAGCCGCGTGTCGTAGAGCGGACCGGGTGGTTGTTCGGACCAGCTGCGAGCGCTGATCCGATGCTGAGGTACGAACACATCGTCAAGTACAAAGTCGTCGCTGCCGGTGCCCTTCATTCCCATCACATCCCAGTTGGCGACGATCTCACCGGCCGCCACAGGGACCAGCATGGAGCGGGTGACGACCGAGCCATCGGGCTTATCCGCAAAGGAAGTGGCCAGGAACCAGTTGGCGTGACGTACGCCGCTGGCGTAGTTCCACTGACCGGTGACCCGATAGCCGCCCTCGACCTTGATGGCTTTACCAAAAGGCCGAGCCGAGCCGGCAACGTGAAGCGGAGCACCGTCGCAGAGATCGACCATCTCGGGCAGCGCTTCGGGGTCGAGGGACGCCAGGAAGACGGTCACCGCAGCCGACACCTGCGTGCACCAACCAACCGAGCCATCGTGCCGTGCCAGCTCCTCGACAACGGCAAAAGCGGTCAACGGATGAACCTCGGCACCGCCGATCGAGCGCGGTTGGTACATCTGGAAGACGCCAGCGTCGGTTAGCTGGCTGGCCAGTTCGTCGGGGAGGCGGCGTTGCTTCTCGATTTCAGATGCCGCGTTCAGGATCGCCGGGCCAAGTTGGCGGGTGGCATCGATGACCGGATGCTCACTCCAATGCGGATGGTCGGTCCGAACCACAGCAGTTCCCATGAGGCCACGGTAGATCGTCTCGCCCCGCCCCACCCCGTCGAAGACTCACCAGGCACGTGGGGGAAGGAGCCTCTCATCCTGAAAGAGCCTGATGAGGCGAGCAAACATGTCCTCGGTATCGAGGCACTCGTCGAATCCGGCGTGACGGGCTTTGATGGTGCTCACCAAGCTGGGAGGCCGAAGTTTTTCCTGACGGTGGCCGACCATGAGATCGGCGTAGATGAACGACTGGCCGACGAACGTTTCCAGCGACCGAGGCGCTGCCAGGTCGAAGCGTTCCACCAGCGCTTCCCACTCGTGCTGACGACCGGGAAGCTCAGTGGCCATCGACAGTGGTCGGTCTTCCCCGACCTCCATGCCAAAGGCATCGGCCAAGACAGGCCAGACATTTCGAAGGCTGTACACATCGCCATTGGTCACATTGAAGATCTGGTTGGCCGCAGCTGGCTCGGTTGCCGCCCAGGCCAGCATGCTGGCTACCAGGTCGGCATCGACCGCTTCGCTGATCGGTGCGACCCCGCCAGGAAAATGAAGCGGCTCGCCCGCGTGGCGAAGCAACGCGGCGTAGACCCCAAGAGCGGGTAGGGCGTTCATGTTGCCACCCTGGGCCTCGCCGTAGATCACTTGTGGACGCACAATGGTCCACGCCCAGCTTGTGTCGCCTCCTGCTTCGGCCTGTTGATCTCGCAGGAAGTCCTCCTGCAGCCAGTAGAAGTTGGCGTGCTGGTGCCGAGGATTCCGTTCTCGGCCCGGCACCGCCATCGGCTCGATATGTGCCCCGTACGCCTTGGTGCCCTGGAGGAGCGACACGTGTTCGAGCGCTCCGTTCTCGGCCAGCGGGTTGTAGAGATTCGACAGCATCTGGAGGTTTCGCTCCATCTGATCGGCCTCTTGCCAACCGGCCACAAGACCGGGCTTTTCGAACAGGGCGGCGTAGACCACATGGGTGAACGGCCCGTTGGCCTCGACCTCAGTCCGAAGCGCGGACCTAGTGCCTTCGGCATCGGCTAGATCGACCGCTAGGTGGTCCACCTGATCGAGCCGGGGCGGACGGCGACGAGACAGCCCGACAACGTCCCAACCGTCGACGGCGAAGCGCTTGGCCGCGGCGAAACCCACCACGCCAGACACCCCGGCCACCAGGACCCGCTGACCGTTCGTCTTGCCTCCGTCGTCGCTCATGCCGCATGCTGCCACGAGACAGCCGCACGCCAAAACAAGAACAGGGATACACGATGAAAGCAGCAGTACTCAGCGAGCAACCGGGCGAACTGGTCATCGAAGACCTGTCGATCGACAAGCCAGGACCGGGCGAGGTCCTCATGCAAACCGTCGGCGCCGG
>CALHBU010000397.1 GCA_937930655.1 uncultured Acidimicrobiales bacterium
CAAGGCGGTCGTGGCCGCAGCTTGGCCCGGTATGCAAGCCGCCGATGCTGAAGAGAAGGTCCGGGGTCAGCTCCGCGCCATCTGGGGCGCACAGGTAGACGGTTGGAAGCATCTCCGCACCGATGTGATTCCCCATGGTCAACCACGGCGGCTTCCGCCGTTCTCGCCTAAGCAGTCGGTTGAACTGGGTGATGGCATGTTTGTGTGCGGCGACCATCGCGACACCGCATCGATACAGGGGGCGCTGTACTCAGGCCGACGATGCGCTGAAGCAGTATTGCTGTCTTTCTGAGGCGGCCTGAGCCTTGCCTGCGGGCGCGTTGGCATACCACCAGGAGCCGGTCATACAGTCGGCGCC
Source organism: uncultured Acidimicrobiales bacterium (assembly GCA_937930655.1). Taxonomy (GTDB): domain Bacteria; phylum Actinomycetota; class Acidimicrobiia; order Acidimicrobiales; family SZUA-35; genus JAHECQ01. The sequence continues at coordinate 359 of CALHBU010000397.1, forward strand.
ATGGACTCACTCTCTTTGGCCCGCAGCATGCGGGGCTCCATCGGCATGTTGGCAATGCACTGGCTGATGGCCCCATCTACTAACGAAAAGGCGGCCGCCGCCGGCATGCCCGCCGGCATTCCCGGCTACGCGGTCGGTCGCCTTGGTGTGCTTGGTGATTGTCCGGTCGACAACGTCGTAGGCGCCGCCTTCTTCTGGAACCCGGAGTACATGGCCGAGCAGGTCACGGCCGGACGAGCCGTCATGAGCCCTCACGAGGGAGCAGCCATCTTCGCCCGCATCTGTCAGGAGTGGGGCCAAGACCACCTCGAAGGTTTCGAGGGAACGCTTCGCCTCGGCGAGTTGGCGCAGAAGGTGGTCGATGCAGCCAGCCCACTCGGCGCACCCATGTTCGCCGGCTGGCGAGATCAAGCGCTTCCCGAGCCCGGGCCAGGTCGAACGATGCAGCTCTGCCAGACCATGCGAGAGCTTGGATTCTCCCGGTTTTCCACCGCCGTCATGGCCGGAGGCATGGGCCCATTGGAAGCCATCATGAGTGGCCCAACGGGAGCTTGGAACGCCGAGATGTTCGGTTGGCCCAAGCCCTATCCCGATGGGGAGCCAATGGCCGATGCCCGCAACGAGATTGAAGCGGTCGCCAACCAGTTGCACGCTGTCGACTTCGAGGTGCTCACCGACGACGAACGAGCCGAGTTCCGCCAGTTGGCCAAAGACGCTCGTGACTACGCCGGTTCGAAGATGACGCCCTCCTCCGGCTTCTCCCCAGGTTGATATGACCGACCAACTTTTCTCCGACGAAGCTATCCAGCAGTACCTGTCCGACCGTGACGTCGTGGTGTTGTCCATGCTCACTGCAACAGGAGCACCGTTGGCCACACCGATGTGGTTTGTTCACGACGAGCAGCAGATGGTGATGGTTAGCGTCGACGGATTGGCCAAAATCCGCAATCTTGAACGAGACCAACGGGTCAGCGTGGTCGCCGAAGGTGGCGAGCGAGGTTCGATCAATGGCTTGGTGCTGTCGGGTCAGGTCACCTTCATCGAAGGTGACGATCGGCAGCTTTGGGGCGAGCGGTTCGGGCAGAAGTACTCGCCCGAAGTTCAGGGGCTCTGGGGTGGTCCGGAGATGCCGGACAATCGGCGGGTCTTCGGCTTCGCTCCTCGGGTGTCATCGGCCTTCGGTTTGTGAGTGCGTCGCGCTCGATCGCTTAGCAATCAGGCAGTACCGTCATGCCGTTCGGAAGCTGATATGAACGGGGTGTTTTGATGGCTGGTGCATTGGAAGGCGTAAAGGTTCTCGACTTGTCGACCCTGGTGCAGGGGCCGCAGGCCGCGGCGTTGCTTCACGATCTTGGGGCTGACGTCATCAAGGTTGAGTTGCCAGAGATCGGCGACCTTGGTCGACATATCGGCATGCTGGAGAGCATCGGTATCTCGCCGGTCTACATCGCCTGCAACCGGGGCAAGCGCAGCCTGACCCTTGACCTCCGAGTGGCCGAAGGCAAGGCGGTCCTCGAGAAGCTCTGCGAGTCGGCCGATGTGGTCTTGTCCAACTTTCAGCCTGGCACGCTCGAAGAATGGGGTCTTGGCTATGAGCAGCTCAAGGCCATCAACCCCCGCATCATCTGGGCCGCCGGTTCGTTCCTTGGGCACCTCGGCGAGGAAGCCACCCGTGAAGGGGCCGACATGGTTGGCCAGGCCTACGGCGGGATGATGGCCAACAACGGAAGCGATGGTGGCAGCATCACGCCAGCCGGTGGCCTGGTTGCCGACCATTGCGGCTCGCTCAACCTGACCGCGGGCATCCTGGCCGCCCTCTACGCCAGGGAGCGCACTGGCGAGGGCCAACAGATCAACGTGTCGCTGGTCGGCGGCCAGATTTGGGCCCAGGCGTCAGAATTCACCCACTACTTCCACAGCGGCGAGACAGCGGGCCGGGCCAACGGTGGCCACCCCCTCGTGCACGCGCTCTATGGCGTGTTCGCTACCAAAGATGGTCACCTCGCCTTTGCCGGTTGCCCCGAGCATCTGTGGCCAAAGCTGGTCGAGGCCGTCGAGCACCCCGAGTTGCTCGACAACCCACGGTTCGGAACGTACGTGTCGACACCGGAGATCAAGAAGGAACTGTTCGAGGCATTCGAGCCCATCATGAAGGAGCGGACTACCGCCGAGTGGAACGAGCGCCTCTCGCAGTACGAGCAGCGCTTCGCCCCGGTTCGTACCCACGATGAGGTGGCAGCCGACCCCCAGGTGTTGGTCAACAACTACATCGTCGAGGTCGAACACGCCGAGCTTGGCAAGGTGAAGATGATCGGCAGCCCTATCAACATGACCGGCACCCCGACCCGCTGGGGCACTGAGTGGGCCGAGCTTGGCCAGCACACCGAAGAGATTCTTTTGGAACACGGTTACGACTGGGAGCAGATCAGCGCACTCCGCGATGCTGGCGCGTTGTAGGCATCGATGGCGACCTCAGCGCAGGACCAGCCTCTTGAAGGGGTTCGCGTTGTTGAGCTGACCGATGGAGTGGCTGGTGCCTATGCCGGCAAGTTGCTCGCGGTTTTGGGCGCCGATGTGGTGAAGGTGGAGCCTCCGGATGGTGACGTTGTGCGTCGCTGGGGGCCGTTTCCGGGCGATGACCCTGGCGAGGAAGTTGCCGAGCTGAGTGCGCTGCATCTGCATCTGAACGCCGACAAGCGTTCGGTCATTGCCGACTTGGCAACCACAGAAGGACGTGCGCTGGCCAAGGAGCTGGCACTGAGCGCCGACATCGTGCTCGAGTCGTTCGAACCTGCTGTGGCCCAAGCGGTTGGTCTCGATGCTGTCAGCCT
>CALHBU010000398.1 GCA_937930655.1 uncultured Acidimicrobiales bacterium
GTAGAGAAACGAAAGAACGAAGCCCCGTCGACGGCTCTCGGCCGAACCGCTCAAATCGGCGATAGCGGCAATATGGTCCCAGTCGACGCCATGCCGGAGACCAAGCGCGAATGAGGTGAGCAACACGCCGAGAGTCATCGGTTCAACCTACCGATCAGAGATCGGCGAGCGGCGCCCACGTGGCGTGCGTGCCACTGGAGATCCGCTCCGGTAGGCGAATGCGAGCTACTGGCTCGTCGGAAGGACGGGCTGCGTCGAGGATGACGCACTCTGACCAGTCGTTGTTGATATCGGATGAGAAGGTGACCAGATAGCCGTCGTCCTCGGTGGTCGAGCCGTCCCGCGGAGCCATAACGGTCTCGCTCAGGTACACGCCGTCGTCGAAGTGAACGACCTCCTCGTTGCCGGTATCCAGATCGTGTTTGACCAGGCCGTGGAAGGCGAAGAGTCCCTCGGTGGCGATGGCGTTATAGGAGTACCGGTGACGGCGACCGGCATGTCGACCGTTGATCATTGGGAACTCTGCTACTCGGTCGCTCATCTGTTCCTCGGTGGTTTCACCGGTCACAAGATTGAAGCGCCAGCGATGGGCTCGGCACTCAATGACGTTGAGATCGAGGGTCTCAAAGCCCTTCCACTCAGCCGGGAGCACCTGCTTGGCTCCCCGACCGGTTGGGTTGTGTTGGAAGAACCCGTCGAGCACCACCTCATCGCCATCCTCATAGGCATTGGTCCAGTGAAGGACAAACGTTGGGTCGGCTTCGAACCAACGGATGTCGTCAGTACTCCCATGGCGAGGGATCAGGGCGAACCGGCTGGGCATGTCGCGATGGAAACGGTTGGAGTAGAAGCCGTTGGCCAGCGACTCCGGGTCCCAGAACAGCGGCAGATCGTTGAGAATCGACCAGTTCTCGGTGAAGGCCATGTCATGGGGAAGACGGGGGCCGGGCACCGGCACATCGATATAGGTAGAGAGTTCGCCCTCCGGGCTCACAACCCCGTAGTGCATGTAGGGCGCGTCCTGGCTGTAGTTGAAGAACAGGAGCTCGCCGGTGTGTTCGTCGATCTTTGGATGAGCCGACACCCCTTCAGCCGGAAAGCGACCGTTCCACTCCGACTTGCCAAGGTTGTCGAGAGTGCGAGGGTCGAGCTTGTAGAGCTCACCACACTGGTAGAAGCTGGCCAACGCCACCCCGCCGTGCACAATCACATCGGTGCTGGCGTTGTCCTTCATCATCGTTCTGGCGCCCCAACCATGGTCGGCAATGGCGTTGGAAGGGTGCTCGGTTATCCCCGCCCACAGACTCTGCTTGGCCTCTTGCTCGGCCAGAAAGGCGTCGGTGCGGACGAATCGGTTGGCGTAACGGGCCTCGCCATTGGCGAAGGAGATCGCATGCATCATGGCGTCCCCGTCAAACGGGTGATAGCGCTTGATCGGCTCAAACAAAGGGTTCTCTGTATTTCGGAGGTAGACCCCGCTGAGGTCGTCGGGAATGGTCCCGACAACATCCATATCCCAGGCGTCGAACTCTCGCTGCTGAGGCTGCCAAACACCGGACCGGTACGGATGGTCATCGTCGGGCGGCAGACCCGAGTCGGCGGTATGGCGGAGTTCGACCTTCATGGCCAAAGGCTAGATCAGATAGGGGCCAACGGCAGCAACGGAGGCGGGCTGGTGCGGCTACCTTCTGAAGCCAGCCCAACATCGCAGACCCGACCCCGGAGTAGCCCCGTGACCGCTGACAACTACCACAAGATTCTGCTCGACGAGTCCGAGATCCCCACCCAGTGGTACAACATCGTGCCCGATCTCCCCGAGCCCCCTCCCCCAGCGCTACATCCCGGCACCCACGAACCTGCTGGGCCAGAAGATTTCGCACCGTTGTTCCCGATGGACCTCATCCTTCAGGAAGTCAGCCAGGACCGCTACATCGACATCCCCGGCGAGGTCCTCGATGTCCTTCGTCTCTGGAGGCCGTCCCCTCTGTTTCGGGCCCGTCGGCTCGAGAAGATGCTCGATACCCCGGCCAAGATCTTCTACAAGTACGAAGGGGTCAGCCCTGCCGGTTCACATAAGCCCAATACCTCGGTTCCTCAGGCCTACTACAACGCCAAAGCCGGCGTGAAGAAGCTCACCACCGAGACCGGAGCCGGCCAATGGGGCTCGGCCCTGGCCTTTGCCTGCGCCCAGTTCGACCTGGAGTGCGAGGTCTGGCAGGTAGCGGCCTCATATCGGCTGAAGCCCTACCGCAAGACAATGATGGAGATCTGGGGCGCCACCGTGCACCCCAGCCCGTCAGAGGTGACCGACTTTGGCCGTTTACTCCTGGCCGAGGACCCAGACCATCCCGGCTCGCTTGGTATCGCCATCTCGGAGGCTGTCAGCCAGGCTGCCCCCGATCCCGAGGTCCGCTATGCCCTGGGCAGCGTGCTCAACCATGTGCTGATGCACCAAACCATCATTGGCGAGGAGGCCCTGTTGCAGCTGGCCAAGGTGGGCGAGACTCCC
>CALHBU010000399.1 GCA_937930655.1 uncultured Acidimicrobiales bacterium
AGCGAGTGCGGGGCCCGCTATCCAACGACGAGATTGGCGGAGCCAAGGCCAAGTTCGTCCGGGCTCGAGCCCGTGATGTGCAACGGTACGTCTTTGGATTCACCACGCCCGACCAGTTCGTCGACCTTGCCTACCTCGGCAAGCAAGAGAGTATCGACGAGCTCCGTTCCATGAGTGGCACCGTCGAAGTCATGACCCACCCCGGCCATCCATCGCCTGGCGAGTTCGATGCTGGCCAAGCGTTGCGAGATGCCCCCTGGGTGCAACTGGTCAACTATCGAGCGCTTTGAGTGGCTGGTTCACTGGCCGTTCTGCTGGCAGCTGTGCACATCTACCCAGCGAAATCATGGGTCGGCCGAACGCTCTGCGGCTAGCTTTACCTACAGACGGTGGCGGACGGGTAGCGCACACTTATCCCTAAGCACCACTAACGGCGTGACGCAGACTAATCTTTAGCCTGCGAGGCAAAAAAGTTGCCGGACCCTCGGAAAGGGATATCCATGAAAAAGCTAATCCTCGCTCTCGGATTCACGGGCGCACTCTTCGTGGCCAGCCCGGCATCTGCGGCTGACTGCACCTTCTCAACCCCCCAGGTCGCTGACCCGGCGTGTTCCAACGAAACCGACTCCGGTGCCGTTGACCCCAACGCCAACGGCAGTAGCGGTGGCGGCAACGTACAGGTCCAGTCAGCAGCTCCTGCTGTTGCGCCGGCCGCTCGTAGCCAGCTGCCAGTCACTGGCGTCGAGACTGCCAGTATCGCTCTCGCCGGTTTGGCCATGGTCGCCGGTGGCGCCGTAATGGTCACCCGTACCAAGAAGGACGAAGCGTCGGCCTGAGCCGACTGCTGAAGAAGTCTTCAGTTCACAGTGCCCGGGCCAATGGTCCGGGCACTGCCTGTTTTCCTTCTACTGTCTGAAGTTGTGACCCCGAAGCGACGTCGCATTCTCAAGTTCGTTCTGCTTGGGATCATCGTGTATCTGCTGTGTGCGGGTGTTCTTCTGTGGTCGGCCCGCTCTGACGTGCTCGCTGGACGTGATGCCCTCACCACCCTGGCCGACACCGATCCTCTGGCCGTAGAGTTCGATGTGCTCGAAGAGGAGCTGGCCGAGGCGGCCGAGCCGGTCGGTCGAGGCTCCTCCAAGCTGAACTCGCCCTTTTTGTGGCCGTTGCGGCCGCTTCCGATTGTCGGAAGGCAGCTGGCATCAGCCCGATCGCTGGCCAACGTCGCCGATGTGGTCGTAGGGGACACCCGCGACGTTGTCGCCCGGGCTGATCAACTCCAGACAGTGGATGAGGGCGATCGGGTCGAAGCGTTGGCCGAGCTCGAAGAAGCGTTGATCGTGCTGTCCGACAACCTGGCCGGGGCCGATCTCGGGCCGGAGAACAACCTGTTCGGGGTTCTGGCCGACGCCCGCCTCGACGCCGAGCAACGTTTGGTCGATCTTCGGCTGGAAGCCGACGATGCCAGGGTGGTGGTCTCCGGATTGCGGTCGTTCCTGGACAGCTCGGACTACCTGGTCATGGCGGCCAACATCAACGAGATGCAGGTCGGAGCAGGCACGCCGCTCAGCCTTGGAGCGGTCAGTGTCGACAACAGTGACTTCACCGTCACATCGTTCGAGACCATAGAGGACATCGAGATTCCGGCCGGGCTACAGGCAGTTGACGAAGACGTTGACGAGCTATGGGGATTCTTGTCGCCCACCAACGACTTCAAGAAGCTGATGTTGTCAGCTCGGTTCGATGAGTTCGGTGGACCGCAGTCGTTGGTGTTGTACGAATCGGTTACTGGCGAAACGCCAGGCGGCACCCTGGTGCTCGACCCGGTCGCCCTTCAGGCCTTGTTGACTGTCGTCGGGCCTATCCAGGTAGGCGACGATGAGTTTTCGGCCGAGAACGTGCTCCGCTACATCTTCGTTGACCAGTACGAGGAGTTTCTCACCGGTGACGAGGTCAGTCTGGACAACCTCAGCACCCTGGGCCCCGGTCAAGATGCCCGTCGTGACCAATTGGCGGGCATTGCGGTCGCAACGGTTGACGCTCTGGCCAACGAGCCGTGGGAACCACTCGATCTGATCAACGCCTTCCGGCCGGTGGCGGCCGGTCGCCACATCATGGCCTACTCCACCATCCCCGAAGAGCAAGCCATGTGGGAGGCCCTGGGCATTGCCGGCCAGGTTGATGGCAACGAGGTAGGGGTCGCCCTGCTGAACATTGGGGCCAACAAGTTGGACCCTTTCGTCCAGGTCGACGCAGTTGTTACCGAGGGGCCGGCCGATCCGGCCCAGCCTGATGGCGATCGGGCCCTGGAGATCGAAGTAACGGTGGCCAACAACTCTCCGATCACGCTGCCCCAGGGGGCCACTGGCTACTACTGGGAGACGTTGGGTCTCCCCACCCCAGCCTCGTATCTCGGGCGCATGATGTTTCTGTTGCCAGAGGGGACGACCGAGCTAACGGTGAGTGACCCATCGTTGAAGGTCGAAGTCTTCGGTCGAGACGGACCGCTGGTGGTCATGGTCGTTCGACTCGAAGCGTTGCCCGAGGGCACCTCGACGACGGTGGTCGCAAACGCCACGGTGGCCGCCGACACAACCGGTGGTTACCGGATCATGCCCAGTGCCCGCTACCTACCAATCGGCTACTCGTGGAATGGGCTGGAATTCAACGACTCGGTCTTCACCGAGGTGCCGCTGGGCTGATGCCGGTCGGCTGCTACTGCTCGAGCCATTCGTCGAGGCTGGCAATCATGGTCTCGACGTAGAGCGCCTCATTCCCGAAGAAGTGCACGCCGTCCGAGCCGTAGATTTCAGGGTTCGCACTTGCCGCCTCGAACCATGGGATGAGGTCGAGAAGGCCTTCTGATTCGAGGTCGCCCAGCACTATGTTGCGGGGGATCATGCGGTCGTCGACGATGAACTGCTTGACCGGAAGGGCATGCAGCGAGGTCCACAGAATGTCGGCGTCGGGATTGATCTGCCGAATCTTGGCCACCGCTAGCCGAACGCCGGCTTCGAAGTCAGCGGCGTTCTGACCACCATTAATGCCGATGGCGACGATGTAGACGTCGGCCACCAGCGAGTTGTTGTCGAGGGCGGTGAGTAGCCGGTTGATATCTCGGCCGGGGTCGTTGTCTTTTCCGACCAGTTCGACGTTGCGGGCCGCCAGCTCAATGCCCATCGGGTCATCGAAGGTTGGTTCTCCGATCAGCGAGTCGCCGTATATGGCGACGGTCGCCACTGGTCCGACAACTGCATCCTCAGCGGCTTCAGCTGTCGCATTCGGCTCGAAGGCGTCGGTCTCGAAATAGAGAGATAGATCGTGGGGGAGTTCGCCGAAGTAGCTCTGCCATTCGCCGTCGCCACCGATCTCGGTGTAGGCACCGGCCCAGTCAGATTGCTCGGAGCTGGTCCAGTCGTCGTGCTGGGCCTGATACATGGGACGAACCTCAATCGTGCCTGTGGCGGCGGCAAGCTCGACGGTGTAAGTGGTTCCGGCCCGGAACTCGATCGGTTCAGATAGAGGGGCGCCGAACC
>CALHBU010000400.1 GCA_937930655.1 uncultured Acidimicrobiales bacterium
GCCCGACATAACCAGCGAACTCACTCGAGGCGACGACTTCGACGGCCCAGAGGCCGAACCCGGTTTGGTCGAAGTGTTCTTCAATTCGATCGACGAAGTCGTCGCTTTCGGCTCGGGACTGTGTGGACGGGTAGAACTCCATGACTAGAGGGTCGGCATTTAGTTCAGCGAATGGCTCTCTGTCACTCTCGTCCCAGCGGCGAAGGCGCAGCCGTTCGGTCTCGATTTCAGATTGCACGGTGATTCGCCTCAACAGACATCAGAACCTCTACAAACTCGGATCGAATCAACATAGAAGACTCGCCGCAGTCGGGCCGGAGTGTTGCACGGCTGGTCGGTCTGCGGTCGCCACCTTTTGTTCAAGACCAGAACCCGATGCCGTGACAAAGTGCAGTCATGACAGAACACACCGTGCACCCTCGCCTCGTTGTCGAAGACGCTGCGGCCGCCATCGACTTCTACCAGGCAGCCTTCGGTGGCGAGGAGCTTCTGCGGGTCGCTGAGCCTTCGGGCAAGATCGTCCAGGCCGAAGTTCGAATTGGCGAGAACGTGATCTACCTGACCGAACACGACGGTCAGTTCAACTTCTCGCCCGGTGCGGTCGGTGGCTCGCCGGTACTGCTGACGATCAGCGTGGCCGACGCCGACAGTGTGGGTCGGGCTTTTCTTGCCAATGGCGGCACCGAGATCATCCCGATCGACGACCGCCCCTACGGGCTAAGGGAGGGGCGCCTCCAGGATCCGGCCGGCCATCTGTGGATCATCAGCCAGCCCCTATAGCGGGATGCTCAACCCAACTCAGGGTGGGAGCGAATGAATGCGTGCAGCTTGTTTCGCTCGAGATCGGCAATATCGAGGTAACCAAGTGAGCGATAGAACTGGTGTTGGTCAGCGTCGTCGTCGGCCAACAGGACTTTCTGCGGCACATGGGAGAAACGGTCGATGCATGCAGTGGCCAACGTGGTGCCGACGCCAGTGCGGTGATGGTCAGGGTGAATAAGGACCTCTTGCAGGTACATCACCGCAACGTCGTCGCTGAGGCAACGGGCCAGCCCGATGAGTGCCCCGTCGAGCCGAGCGGTGACGACATAGGTGGAGCGATCAATCGCCAGGGCCAGTCGGTCCGGGTCTGACGCATAGAGCAACCAACCAACAGCCTCATACAGCTCGACCATTTCTTTGATCGGGACGATCTCGTCATCGGCGTACTCGATCTCCATCACGAGAGTTTACGGACCGGTTCGGGATCACGATGAGCCAGGTCGGCGATGAAGTCGTGAAGAAGAGGATGGGCGATGCTGCCGACGCGACGAGCGACGACAAGTGGGCGGGTCAGAAGTGGCTCGGGGCGGGCTCGGACGAGTGGATTGGGTTGGAGCTCGGCCTGGATCACAGGGAGAACCGTCCACCCCAGTCCCAGGCGAACCATCTCTCTCAGCACCTCGGGCTGATGTGACTCTGACACCACGTCGAACCTGGCACCCAGACGTTCGACCTCGCGGGCAATGAGGCTCCGGGTATGGGAGCTGGTGGGGAACGAAACCCACGGGCCCCAGGTGTCCGGCGGCCCGGGTGTGATGCCGGGCGGGGCGTAGACGGCGAGCGGGTCGGCCAGTAGTTCGGTCCACTCGACCTCGGTCGGCATGACGGGCGGGGGGACGACGACGGCAACATCGAGGTCTCCCCGTATGAGGAGGGGGAGCAACTCAGCCGATGGGGCGATGGAGAGTTGCAGACCGATGTCGGGATGGTCTTGCCGAAACGATTGAAGCAAGCCGGGCCAGTGACCGAGAGCGGCCGCGTCGATCATGCCGACCCGCAATCGCCCCACCCGACCGGAACGGGCATCGTCCAGCCACCGGTTGAGATCGTGGGTCTGGGCAATGACCCGCCGGGCGTAGGTGAGGACCTCGGCGGCGTCAGGAACCAGCTGTCGGCGGCGGCCAACCCGCTCGAAAAGCGGGAGATCCAGACGTCGCTCGAGCTCCCGGAGCCCCTGGCTCAGCGCTGACGGGGTGACGCCGAGCCCGGCCGCTGCCGCCGCCCACGTTGGGGCATCGGCCACGGCCACCAGGTAGTCGAGCTGTTGGACGGTCAGAGGGGGCAGCTGGCGCATATTAGATAAGTAAAGCTTAACTGAATGAAACATGACTGCAGTAACCCTTATGATTTGGGTCATGGGACAGCCACTCGACATCAAGCCGGCAACCGGGAAGTTGGGCGTGCTCACGCCGGGTCTGGGCGCTGTTGCGTCCACCTTCATCGCCGGTGTGCTCCACGCCAGGGCCGAGGGCAAAGCGCCGCTCGGTTCGGTTAGCCAGATGGCTCACATTCGCCTTGGCCAGAAGGGCGAAGACCGCAATCCACTGATCAAGGACTTCGCACCGTTGGCTTCGCTCGACGATCTGGTCTTTGGTGGTTGGGATCCCATTTCGCCTAACGCTCTCGAAGCAGCCCGCACCTGCGGTGTGCTGGACGAACGCGATCTGGCCCCGATCTCGAGCGGTCTCGAGGGCGTTGTGGCCATGGATGCCGTCTTTGATCAGAAGTGGGTCTCCCGTCTCGATGGTCATCGGGTCAAGAACCTCGACTCCAAGTGGGATGAGGCCCAGGCCCTCATGAACGACATCGAGAAGTTCCGCACCGAGAACGGCTGCGATCGCCTGGTGATGGTGTGGTGCGGCTCGACCGAGGCCTTCCAGGAGGCCAGTGAGGTGCACCAGACGGTGGCTGCGTTTGAACAGGGCCTCAAAGACAATGACGACAACATCTCGCCAAGCCAGATCTACGTCTACGCCGCCCTCCAGTCCGGGGTTCCTTTCGCCAACGGTGCGCCCAACCTGTCGACCGATCTGCCGTGCATGATCGAACTCTCTGAAACGCTCGGCGTCCCGATCGCCGGCAAGGACTTCAAGACCGGCCAGACACTGATGAAGACGCTGATCGCTCCCGGTCTGAAGGCCAGGATGCTCGGACTTCGGGGTTGGTACAGCACCAACATCCTCGGCAACCGCGATGGTGAAGTTCTGGATGCCCCGGAGAACTTCAAGACCAAGGAAGAGTCGAAGCTGGGCGTGTTGCACACCATCCTCCAGCCCGAGACCTACCCCGACCTTTACGGCAATGTCGACCATGTGGTTCGCATCAACTACTACCCACCGCGGGGCGACAACAAAGAGGGGTGGGATGCCATCGACATCTTCGGGTGGATGGGTTATCCGATGCAGATCAAGATCGACTTCCTCTGTCGAGATTCCATCCTGGCCGCCCCGATCGTGCTCGACCTGGCGTTGTTCATGGATCTGGCATCGCGGGCCGGACAATCG
>CALHBU010000401.1 GCA_937930655.1 uncultured Acidimicrobiales bacterium
GCTGCACCTGGGGGTCGAGGTGGACCTCGTCCAGTTCCAACACCGGTCCGCACGGCACATCGTTTTCGACCATACGCCCGACTGCCTCGTCGACTGTCATGGCGGCCAGAATCGGCCGGGTAAGAGCCATGAACTCGTCTCGGTTCGACCGGTAATACGGCCAGCCGAGCTCGGGATCATCGATGGTCTCAGGAATACCTATGGCCGCATAGAAACCCCGCAGGTTGGGCTCGGACGCTGTCCAGTAGACCAGACGACCGTCGGCGCATTCGGTGACCGTGTACATCTGGCCAATATGACGGCCTGGTGTGACATCGTCGTCGAGGAAGGTGTTGGCCATCATTCCGTCGGGCCAAAAGAATGACGTGCCAACGTCGAGCATATTCATCTCGATGTGCTGGCCCTGGCCCGATCGCTCCCGGGCGAAGAGGGCGGCGGTAACTGCCTGGGCTGCAGTCATGGCGGTGCTCTTGTCGACGACGACAGTGCGGATCAGATCGGGAGCATCACCTTCCTCGGTTCGTTGCATGGCGATGTGGCCGGTGAGGGCCTGGATGATGGGGTCATACACCGGCCGGTCGGCGTAGGGCCCGGTGGTGCCGAACCCGGAGATGGAGGTGGTGATGAGTCGAGGGTTGGCAGCCCGAAGGTCGTCGGGGTCGAGCCCCAGACGGGCGACAACGCCAGGCCGAAAGTTCTGGATGAAAACATCGGCCGAACCGGCGAGTTCTCGGACGATGGCTTGACCGGCCGGATCTCGGAGATCGACAGCAAGGCTCTTCTTGCCCCGATTGTTGTTGGCGGCAAAGGCGGTGAGCTCGCCCTTCCTGAACGACTTGGTGGCTCGTAGAAGATCGCCGACGGCGACCGGCTCGACTTTGATGACCTCGGCCCCTTGGTCGGCAAGCAGCATGGTGGCGAAGGGGCCAGCCAACACCTGGGTGAGATCGATGATGCGGATTCCGTCGAGAGGGCCTGCCATCGGCGCAATGTAGATCGGACCGGCCCCCTGTCTCGATTCGCTGGCGCCAATGTGGCTCTAAGGAACCATCACCAGTCGACCCGTGACGGTCCTGGCTTCCAGAGCGGCAAGCGCTGCCGGCACATCGTCGAGTGGCACCTTGGTTACGTCGGTGCGGATACGGCCGACACGGTGGAGTTCGAGGATGTCCTTGTGGGCGGCCTCTATGACCGAACGAAGACGAGTGGTGTACTCAGCCCAGGCCATGCCAAGCACTGCGTAGTTCTTGACCAGTATGTGGTTGCCCGGATACGTGGGTATGTCGCCTGAGGCGAACCCGATGACGACCAAGCGGCCTTCGAAGGCCATGAGCCTTCGGGTGACGGTGCCAAGTGGGCCACCAACCGGGTCAAAGGCCGCGTCGACCCCCACACCGGAAGTCGCCTCCATCGTGGCGGCGTACAGATCATCGGCGGCGTTCTCACCTCGAGAGTCGACGACGATCTCGGCCCCCAGCTCCCGACAGTGGGCCAGCCTTTCTGGTCCGCCAGCGGTGGCGATGACTCGGGCACCGCGCTCGGCGGCCAGCTGAACGGCTGCGGCGCCAACCCCGCTCGACGCGCCAAGCACCAACACCCACTGCCCGGCCTCGACCCGGCAGCGATGAAAGAGGCCGACGTGGGCTGTCTGGAACGTCGAATACAGAACGGTGGCATCGGCCGGATCGAGATCGTCTGGCATGACCAGTGCTGACTCGGCCTTGATGAGCGACGCTTCGCCGTAGCCGCCGTGTTTCATGTTGGTCATGGCAGCCACTCGAGTGCCGATGGCCAACTCGACACCCTCACCGACGGCCTGCACCACCCCGCACGCCTCGGTACCCGGTGTGAGCGGTACGCCCGGGCGGTCCTGATAGACGCCTTGGCACACCAGGATGTCGGCGAAGTTCACGTTGGTGGCCTCTACCCGAATCCGAGCCTGACCAGCTGGAGGTTCGGGGCTCGGTATGTCCTCCAGCACCAACGACGTACTGGGGTGCCCAAGTTCGTGTACTCGCCAAGCTCTCACAGTGACTACTCCTCGGTGGTGGCGATCTGTACCGCCATGTGATCTATCTCGTCATCGGAAAAGCCCCAGTCTTGGAGCACATGGCGGCCGCCCTGGCCTGGGGTGGGACTCAAACGGGTGATCTCCGAAGGGGTCCGGCTGAAACGGGGCGCCGGTGAAGGCTGAGTCGTACCGTCGATCTCAGTGAAGGCGTCGCGAGCCCGGAGGTGGGGATGATTGGGGGCTTCGGTGAGGTCGAGCACCGGTTGGACACAATCGTCGTCGCCGTCGAACAATGCCTCCCACTCGGCCCGAGTTCGAGAATCGATCACCCCCGCCATCCATTCTCGATAGGCGGGCCAGTTGGCGACGTCGGTCGAGTCCCCGAGATCGGTCGGCAGCTCTACCTGCGCCTTTGTCAGGAAGCTCTCGAGAAACTTGGGATGAAGAATGGCGAGCGAAACGAAACGGCCGTCGGCGCAGGTATAGACCCGGTACCGCCAGTCACCGCCGTCGATCTGGTTCGACTCGCGTTCGGGGGTCCAGGTGCCGCCCTCGAGGTTGCCGTAGGTGTAGGCCATCAGGTTGAGGGCACCGTCGACGATGGCAGCGTCGACCACCTGGCCCTGACCGGACCGGGCCGCCTCCCACATGGCGGAGACCATGCCGAGCGCCAGGAAGGTGCCACCCCCACCGAAATCGCCGGCCAGAATCAGCGGAGGCACCGGAGGTCTATCGGCCTCACCGATGGCCCAGAGGGCACCGGTGAGGGAAAGGAAGTTGAGATCGAAGCCGGCTCGCTGGGTCATC
>CALHBU010000402.1 GCA_937930655.1 uncultured Acidimicrobiales bacterium
CGACATTGCTGCAAAACAGATTTCAGAGGTCGGCAAAACAGGAGCGGGCAAGCACGGCAACAGACAAGCATATGCCGGGCGGGGGTCGCCGACAACCACCCCCTGCGAGAGAGCACGGCGGACTGTAAACAGGTGCCGGCGCCAGGTCAAGCATTTGAAGAGTCAGGCGGTTGCGTGACGGCCAATCACGTCGAAGACATCGGCCGGACTGGCATGAGTGTCGAATCCCTCATAGGACCATGTGGCACCACGTCGAGCGGCCTCGTCAGGCGGCACGCTCTTGCTCGACACCATGGTGTCGAAGCCATCGAGGGAACCTCGCTCGCGGTCGATCACCGCAAGCATCCGGCTCAAGCCTTCACCGTCGACCTCGATCGGCATCAGTCCCTGGAACCGGGCCGCCCTTCGCAGCGGACGGCCTTTGGCTGTACCCCGTGCGGCGAACCACAATGGTGGGTGCGGAAGTTGGCGTGGTCGGGGCAGGATCGTCACGTCGATCGCCTGGTAGGCCGGTCCTTGGTGATCGACATTTTCCCCTGACCAGAACGAGGTGAGGAGATCAACGCCTTCGTCCAGTCGGTCACCTCGAGCTAACGGATCGACGATCTCCCCGAAGCGGGTGAGTTCACCGCCTGAGTCAACCCCGAGTCCGAGGCCAACGGTGAGCCTGCCGCCCGATAGTTGGTCGAGGGTCACGATCTCCCTTGCCAGCTTTATGGGACGTCGCCGAGTCAGCGGAGTGACCATCGGACCCAATCGAAGGCGCTGGGTGGCCTGGGCCTGGGCCCCCATCACCACCCACGGGTCAAGAAGCTCACCGGGGTCGGTTGCAGGTCGGTACACGTGATCCCAAAGGAAGAGGGCATCGAGCCCGGCCTGCTCAGCGGCAATCGCGGCCTCGACGAGAAAGCCGGCGTCGGCCAACTGGCCGATTGGTGGGATGGAAAGCGCGAACTTCATCGGGCAACCAACAGGCCCAGCTGGCGGGCAGTGGCGAGAAGTCGGCCATCTCGGGACCAGACGTCGGTATCGAGGTCGGCAAAACCGTCTCGAGCCAGTCGAGTTGTGCTGTGGAGCAGCACGAAGTCATCGATCGGTTCGATCAACGGGTCCCGAAAGTGAATCGTGAGGTCCATGGTCGGTGCACCCACCCCGCTTGTACGCCGGCGGGCTACTGGCGGGGGCCACGAGTCGGTGAGAGCGGCGAGAACGAGATGATCAACGGGCGTGGCGTCGTCGGTTCTGAGCCACCCGATGGCCTCGGCTCGGTCGTGGTCGAACTGGTGGGCACCGCCGGACACGAAGCGCATGTCGTAGCGGAGATGGACTGACGAGTCGTTGTCTTCGGGCCACAATTCGGTGGCGAGCTCCTCCGGAGGTGGGGCGGGAGGCATGGCGGCATCACAGAAATCGACACCGGGTCGTTTGGGCCCGAGCGACGCCCGGGCCACGATGGTTCGACCGCCGCTCCCGGTCAGGTTGAGATCGATGGTGGTCACGGACCGTCCGGCCCGCAGAATCCGCGTGTCCAGGGTGGCAGACCCCGGCGGTAGGGCGCTGAGGAAATGGACGTTGAGCGCCCGTGGTGTAAGCCCGTCAGATACTGCGATGGCCGCTCGGAGCAACAATGCGGCGAAGTAGCCACCGTTCGGGCCACTAGGGACCATCCACCGATCGCTGAGTTCGACGGCAAAGCAACCGTCTCCCGTCTCTCGAAGCACCGTGTCGTCATGAAGCTTTCCCACCACGCTGACAGTAGCCAGGGTCTTGGGCATGAGGGTCGAGACGCGGCGATACCCCACCAAATGGCGGGGCATCGCTCGTTAGAACAGAGTGGCCAGGCAGAGCCTGGTCACGAGTCTTACTTGAGTTCGACAGCTCCGCCCGCCTCTTCAAGCTTGGCCTTCGCTGCTTCGGCGTCGTCCTTCGATGCTCCTTCGAGCACGTTGGCCGGTGCGCCTTCGACCATGTCCTTGGCTTCCTTGAGACCAAGGCTGGTGAGCTCCCGAACGGCCTTGATGACCTGGATCTTCTTGTCTCCAGCGCCGGTGAGAACGACGTCGAATTCGTCCTTCTCTTCGGCTGCCCCACCATCGCCACCGGCGGGGGCGCCGGCAGCAGCGACGGCGACAGGTGCCGCGGCACTGACGCCGAACTTCTCTTCGAACTCGGTGAGGAGCTCAGAGAGCTCCAGCACCGACATGCTCGCGATTCCTTCGAGGATTTCTTCCTTGGTTGCCATGATCAGCTTTCTTCTCCTTCCCCGGCGTCCGGGGAATCGTTCTCTTCGGTGCTTGCTTCTTCAGTACTGGTGTCTGCGGCACTTGCCTCGTCGGCTGGTGCTGTGTCTTCGGCAGCGGGTGTTGCTTCTTCGGCAGCTGGCGCTGTTTGTTCGGCCGGCGCTTCTTCAGCAGCGGGTGCTGCCTCTTCGGGGGCGCTTGCCTCGGCCTCGGGGGCGCCAGGGGCGCCACCTTGATCGATAAGCGCCTTGAGCCCGTAGGCGAAATCGCGGGGCAGGGCCTGCAACATGCCGGCCATCTGCTGCATCGGCGCCGCCATGAGTCCGGCCAGCTTGGCCAGTAGGACCTCTCGAGGCTCGACATCGGCCAGCTTGCTTAGCTTGTCGGTGTCGATTACTTCGCCCTCGAACACCCCACCTTTGATGATCAGGTCGGGGTTGGCCTTGGCAAAGTCACGCAGGACCTTGGCGACGGTGACGACATCGCCAGCGTCGCCCTCGGGTGTCTGCTCGACAAAAGCCAGTGCCGTCGGGCCGACCAGCAGATCTTCGATCGGTACGCCAGCCTCAGCTGCTGCTCTTCGGGCCAAAGTGTTCTTGTAGACGCGGTATTTGCCGCCCGCTGGCCGCAACTCGCGACGCAACGACGACATGGCGTCGACAGTCAGACCTCGGTATTCGGTGACGATAACGGCTTCGGAATCACCGAGTCGTTGTTTGACTTCGTCAACGACGGCGACTTTCGCTGCTCGTGCTTCGGTTTCCAACTGGCACCTCCTCACTCTCTTCTGTGAAGACTGTCTTCTTGTCTTCTGTGGATGTTGTCTTGTGGTTTCGGACACTCGATCGCCGATCAACCACAACCAACAACACCGGGGTGCCTGTCAGCAGAAAAGATCGCCTCTTCAGGATTTTCCGTGGCCATGTTGCTTGCCACCACCTGAGGTCTCGGGCGGGAGTATTCGATTGTGTAGCGACTGAACGATACCGGCGCCTGGCGCCAAACCGTTCAGAACAAGTCAGCCTCAGGCTGTTTGGGGCAGCCTCAGGGGCTGTTTGGGGCAGCCTCAGGGGCTGTTTGGGGCAGCCTCAGGCTGTGACGCCGGTTTCTTCCTCGGCTCGGTTGGGATCGATCTTCACGCCCGGGCCCATGGTGGTGGAAACACCGAGCTTCTTGAAATAGCGGCCCTTGGCTGAGGAAGGCTTGACCCTCGACAGCTCATCGATGACAGCTCCAAAGTTCTGCTTGAGCGCAGCAGGGTCGAAGCTGGCCTTGCCAATGGAGACCGCCACGTTGCCGTACCGGTCGGTGCGGTACTCGACGGTACCGCCCTTGAACTCGCCGACTGCTTTGCCGGTGTCGTTGGTGACGGTGCCGGTCTTTGGGTTGGGCATGAGACCCCGTGGTCCAAGGACTCGACCCAGCTTGCCGACCAGCGGCATGAGCTCGGGGGTGGAGATGGCCAGGTCGAAGTCGAGCATGCCTCCCTCGACCTCGGCTACCAGTTCTTCTCCGCCAACCATGTCGGCACCAGCCTCGGTAGCCGCAGCTGCGGCTTCACCGGTAGCGAACACAGCGACCCGTACGTCCTTACCGGTACCGGCAGGCAAAGCAACGGTGCCCCGAACGATCTGGTCGGCTTTCCGTGGATCGACACCAAGTCGGACAATCAGATCGACGGACTCGTCGAACTTCTTGCTGGCCAGGCTCTTGACCAGGTCAAGCGCTTCACTCGGGCTGTGGAGATGCTCCCGGTCGTACCGACGGGTTGCGTCTACGTACTTCTTACCTTTCGCCATG
>CALHBU010000403.1 GCA_937930655.1 uncultured Acidimicrobiales bacterium
GGCTGCGGTCGGGAGGCAATCAGGTCCCGGTCATCTTTCTGACCGCTCGGGATACCAGGGCAGACACGTTGTCGGGCTTCTCGACGGGTGGAGACGACTACATCACTAAGCCATTCAGCCTCGAAGAGGTGATCGCCAGAATCCGAGCGGTCCTGAAACGGTCGAGCGGAAGTGCCGGCGACAGTCCCATTCTCCATTACGCCGATCTGGCGATGGACGAAGCCTCGTACGTGGTTACACGGGGTGGCAGCGAGGTCGACCTCTCGCCGACCGAATGGCGACTGCTGCGCTACCTCCTGTTGAACGCCGAGCGGGTGCTCTCCAAACAGCAGATACTCAGCTACGTCTGGAGTTACGACTTCGGCGGCGAAGTGGGTTCGGTCGAGACCTACATCAGCTATCTCCGCAAGAAGCTCGATCACGAGAATGAGCCGCTGATTCACACGCTTCGGGGCGTTGGCTACACGCTTCGGAGTCGGGCCCGGTGACAAGGCGTCGGGCCTTCCTGCTGCTCCTGGGAGCCCTCGTCGTGGTCTATGTGGTGGGTGGTGCGGTCGGGGTGGGAGTGACTCGCGCCCGCCTGCTCGGAGACATCGATGATCGACTTCGAGTAACGATCAAGACGGTCGATGAACTGACAACCGAGCTCCCGGTAGAGCTCGAAGAGTTTGCCGACGCCCGAGAAGGTGACCGAGCGGTCCTTTTGGTGAGTCCCGATGGGGCGATCTTGTTTGAACGGCAGCCAGGCTCGGAAGCCGACAGCATTGGTCGCCCAGATCTGTCAGGCGAGGAGGTGGTGGCCCGACCGGGAGAGGTATTCACCGTGCCCGGAGTCGGTGTCGATTTCCCCTACCGCGTCGCCGTTAGAGAACTGGACGACGGCAGCTTGTTGGTCATCGGGGAGCCCTTGGATGAGCTGAGGCGAGCCTTGCGGACGTTGACTCGGGTTCTATTGGCCACGCTGCTCGGCGTCGTGACGGTGCTCGGCCTCATGTTCTGGTGGCTGGCCCGGCTGGCCTTGGAGCCATATGACCAGATCGTCCAGACCGCCGACGCCATCGTCGACGGGGACCTCGACCGGCGAGTGAGTTCGGATCAGCCCGATCCCGACGTGCGGCGCCTGGTCGGCTCGATCAACCGGATGCTCGACCAGAACCAGGAGGCCCTGGTTGCTCGGACCGAAGCCGAGTCGAGGGTGACTCGTTTCGCAGCCGAGGCCTCCCATGAGTTGCGCACGCCCCTGGCCACGATCGCCGGCTATTCGGAGGTGTATCTGAGCGGAGCATCCACCGACCCCGATGCGGTGCAGAAACAGATGACCAGAATCAACGGCGAAGCGACCCGGCTTGGACGCTTGGTCGAGTCAATGTTGACCATTACTCGGCTCGACAACGAGGTCGGCTTCGAGACCGAGAAGGTTGATCTGGTCGAGGTGGCCCGCTCTGCCGTCTCTGACGCCGCCCTTGGCACCAAAGATGCCGAGTCCGCGACCCAGTTTTCCCTTTCCGGGGCTGACGACGGCCCACTGGTCGTCGACGGCGACAGCGATTCGCTCTACCGGGTCCTCGCCAACCTGCTGGCCAACGCCCAGGTGCACGCTCCAGGCTCCGAGGTTCTGGTCTCACTGGCGACCTCTGGCAAAGAAGCTTCGCTGACGGTCTCGGACAACGGTCCCGGCATGCCGCCCCATGTTGCTGACAATGCCTTTGATCGCTTCTATCGGGGAAGTCCCACAAGTGATTCCGGTCTGCGAACTACCGGCCTCGGCCTGCCTATTGCCGCCGGCATTGTGAAAGCCCACGGCGGAACCATCGAACTGGCAACCACCCAGGGTGCTGGCGCAACGTTCGTCGTCCGGCTCCCGCTGGCCGAGTCGTAGACCTCGACCTCGACCCAGAAACGGGCCCAGACCTTCCCAGGTTTCTCCCAGGTTTCTCCCAGAGGCGTTTGAGGCTGGCTTCCTAAGTTCGTCGGCGATGGAACAGTGGACGCTACCGGTCGCATTCTGAGCAGGGAGGGTTGCGAATGGGCCACGTATTTGGATCGATTGCCGGTGTCGTCACCCGAAGGCCGGCAGCTGCGTTGGCATTGCTTGCACTTGTAACGGGTGCCTTGCTGAGTGGGCTGAGCCTGAGCGTGCCACAGGCCGGAAACGAGGTCTTCCTACCAGCCGACAGCGAGGTCGCCAAGGCATCGGACACGTTGGCTGACGCTTTTCCTGAGACCGCCGGTCTAAGCGCGATCACCATCCTGCACCGCGGCGACTTCCTCACTCCTGAAGGCCTCGCACAGATAGACGGCGTTGTGGCGGCCGCGCTGGCCGAACCAGGGGTGCAGGAGCGTTTGGCCCTTGCCGACCCGGTCATATCGGTGGCAGGCGTCTTCAAACAGGCGCTCGGCGTTGAGGATCTGGCTGGTGTCTCACAGCAACAGATCGATGCCGCCGCGGCTGACCCTCAGTTGGCGGCGGTGCTTGGCAACTTGAGTGGTGAGGCTGACGGACAGCCTCTTGTCATCTCGTCGGTGAAGCTTCGTTCGTTGGGAGATTCCGACGCTCTCAACGACGTCGAACTGCTCATCGCTGACGCCGTCGAAACAGTCGATGGCCCTCTCTCGGTTCGAAGCATGTCCGGTGCGACCCGAGGTTTGGATTCCGACGAAGCATCGCCATCGATGGCGTCGCTCATGCTCGTGTCCCTGCTGGTGATTGCGTAGCTGCTGCTGGCCTTCTTTCGGAGTGGTTCCGACGTAGCGCTGTCGCTGGCTGGGCTAGCGATC
>CALHBU010000404.1 GCA_937930655.1 uncultured Acidimicrobiales bacterium
GACAAATGGCCAAGGAGCTCTCCGAAGCTCGGGCCGAACTTCTGGAAGCCGATGTGTCATTCGTCGTCGCCAATCATGCGATGGGCCTCTACGAACTGGCGGCCATCCACCTCACAGCAGAAACGCCGAAGTTACCTCAGGCCCGGTTGGCCATCGATGCATTGGCTGCGCTTGTCGAAGGCCTCGAAGGTCGTCTTGGCGAACATGAGGAGACTCTCAACGAGGCGCTCCACGGAGCCAAGATGGCCTTTGTGCAGCGTTCGCAGGAGCAGCAGCCAGACCAAGCCGCCGCCGACAGTTAGGCCGTCACTTCACCATTGGTAGCCGCCCCGTCTTCGAGCGATGTGTCCGACTCGTCGGAGTCCTCGGATCGGCCGTCGTCGACAGGGATCTTGAATGGCTTACGAAGCAGGCCCACGACCCGTTCAGTGGGTGCCGGACGTTGGAAATAGAAGCCCTGGATAAAGTCGACGCCGAGCTTTTTCAACGCAACGACCTGCGAGGAATACTCGACGCCCTCGGCGACCACTTCCATACCGACCGAGTCGGCCAACGCCACGATGGCCGTGATGATCTTGCGGTCAACTGAATCATTGGCCACGTCGATCACGAATGCTCGATCAATCTTGAGCGTTGAGACCATGTCCAAGCTCTTTAGCTGACTGAGCGATGCTCGACTGGTACCGAAGTCGTCGATCGCCAGTTTGATGCCCATCTCATCGAGCTCGCGAAGTGTGGTGAGGCGATTGTCGAGCTTCTCGACGATAAGTTCCTCGGTGATCTCCAGCTCCAGCTGGGCCGGTTTCACGCCCGTTTCAGCCAGGACCCGCCGAACGGTGTCGATCAGTCCGCTGTCGAGAAGCTGTCGCTCAGCGACATTCACCGACACCATGATCTCTCGGCCGACCGCGGCTTCCCACGTTGCGACCTGACGGCACGCCTCCCTGAGCACGTGCTCGCCGACGTCGACAATCAGACCTGACTCTGCGGCCACCGACAGGAATTGCCCGGGTGGCACCATGCCCCGCTCGGGATGTTGCCAGCGGACCAGTGCTTCGAGACGGTCCACCATCCCCGTCTCGATATCGACGATGGGCTGGTAGTGGACCACCAGTTGTCCGGTTCGGATGGCCCGGCGGAGTTCGCGTTCCACCTCGAGACGAGCAACAGCCTGCGACCGCAGTTCGCTGTCGAAGATGTCGAATCTCGAACCGCCGGCTTCCTTGGCCCGGTACATGGCCAGATCGGCGTCGCGAAGGAGCCCCTCGGCATCGGATTCGCCGGGCCGGCCGAACGAGATGCCAATACTGGCTGAGATCATCTGGGTTGACTCATCATCCAGCACCGCCGGCTCCCGGAATGCCTCGAGGATGCGGTCGGCCAGCCGAATAGCGCCGGTCTCGTCCCTTTGGTCAGATGCCACCACCACGAATTCATCGCCACCGAAACGACAGACGATGTCGTCACCGCGGAGAATGGTCTCGAGGCGACGAGCGGTGTGAACGAGCACTTCGTCGCCGGCGCTGTGGCCCATCGAATCGTTGATGACCTTCAGCCGGTCGAGATCAAGGAACAGAACGGCGACCATGTCGGTACGGCGGCGATCGTTCAGCCGTTGTTCGAGTTCCTCGGTGAGACCGGCCCGGTTGAGCAACCCGGTGAGTAGATCATGGCGAGCATCGAACTCGCTTCGTTCGAGCCGGCCGAGAGTAATGGCATGGCGTCGAGCTGACGTCGAGAAGAGGCCTCCGGTCACCGCCAGGACGAGCCCGGTGACCAGGGCAACCCACGACCCCCGATGATCCACCTGCAGTCCGGCCGAAAACCCCTGAATGGCCCAGGTGGCGTCACCCTCGGTGAAGACCACCGGCTCGCCGAACGGCTCACCACGGAAGGCGGTGTCCATGGTCGACGCCAGGGGAACACCGTCCGATGACAACTCCAGCGCTACCAGCTGGCCGGTGTCGTTCGAACGCATGTCCTGCACCATCTGATCCAGATAGAGCCGGCCCACCAGAAAACCATCGAGCTCGCCAGCGCCGGCCTCGGTCTCGACAGCTGCGTTGGCAAGGGGGGAAATGATGACAACACTGGGCCGACTTTCATCAACAAACGAGCCGTCGATGCTGCCAAAGATGGCCGACGCCAGGCCCGAGCCACCCATCGCAGTCCGATCGGAGTACGTGGCCGATTGCACCAATTGGCGGATCTCGGGAACGCCACCTAGGTCAAGACCGAGATAGCCCATGGAGTTGTCGAGCCCGTACAACCTGGTGAGGATGATGTTCGGTCGGCCGGTAGACGTTCCCTCATAGCGTCCGACGAAGCCCGGCGTTCCGTACTCGGTCTCCCGTTCGAGAAGCATGCGTTGATCGGCATCGGTTCGAACAATCTCGAAGACGGCGAGACCGTTGACAGCTTGGCGATCATTGAGAGGTTCGAACCGGGCAAAGAAGGTCTGGATAACGCTGCTCGACGGCACCGTTTCGGTAGCACTGATGGTGGAGGCCAGCCCATCAGTCGCATCGAGATATCCCTGGAGTTCGCTTTGAAGTTCCGAGCTCTGTTCCAAGAGCACTCGTTCGTAGGCAATCTGGGCCTCTGAGGTCTCCACCGCTCGCAGCCCGACCCACGCAAACACCGACAACGCAAAGCCTAAACCAACGACAACCATGGCCAAGGGAGCCTGGAAGAGCCACCGCTGCACAAAGGTGCCAGAGGCTTGCGGGCCTCCGTGGTTGGCTCGGGCATTCTTCACACCTAACCAGTCGGCAGTTAGCCCGTCGATGTTACGTTGCCGACAGCCGCCAAGACCCTGCGCTCAGTGGATGATTTTGGCCAGTGCCAGTTCGATGATGTCGCTGGCCCCGGCGTCCTTGAGCGCCGGAATCAGGACATTGATGTCGGCCTTGGGAACGACAGTTTCGATGGCATAACCGACACCACCATGGAGTTCGTTGACAGTCGGCGCTTTCATCGATGGCAGGAGGTCAATCACGGCGTCGAGAGACGAGTTGTCGGCAACGTTCAGCTTGACGAGCACCTTGGTGCGGGCCTCGAGTGACCCTTGCAGCAACGTAAGCAGCTGTTCCATGGCATGGCGCTTGTCGGGATCGGCATAGCTGGCCGGATTAGCCACGAATTCGGTGTAGCTGGTGATGATGGTGTCGATGATGCGAAGACCGGCCGCTTTAAGTGCCCGGCCTGTCTCGGTGAGGTCGACGGCCACATCCACGATGTCTGGAACTTTGGCCTCGGTGGCCCCGTACGACAGCCTGATGTCGGCGTCGATTCCAGCCTCGGCGAAGAATCGTTTGGTGAGCTCGGGATACTCGGTTGAGACTCGGACCCCGTTCTTGAGATCCTTGATGGTCTCGATCGACGAGTCGCCGGGCACAGCGACGACGAGACGAACCGGGCTCGAGGTTGCCTTGGAGTACTTCAGCTCGCCTAGCGACACAACATCGCTGCTGGTTTCCTCGACCCAATCCCGACCGGTGATGCCGAGGTCGAAGAGGCCCTCAGACACATAGGACGGAATCTCCTGAGGTCGAAGAATTCGGACCGATGTCACACGAGGGTCGTTGATGCTGGCTTTGTAGTCGACATCGGAGCTGCGCTTGACGGCGAGGTCGGCATCCTCGAAGAGGGCAAGCGTCGACTTTTCGAGTGAGCCCTTGGGGAGCACCAGATTGAGCATGGCCGTCACGGTATCGGACGCACTACGGTCCGCTTCATGCCTGAAGAGATCCTGGACCCCGAACTTCCCATCTGCGATCCGCACCACCACTACTGGCACCATCCAACGAGCCCCTACCTCCTCGAGGACCTCCACGCCGACACCGGCGCACGTGTCAACGGCGTGAGTCACAACGTGGTCTCGACGGTGTTCGTCGATTGCATGGCCGAGTACCGAACATCGGGCCCCGAGGAACTCCGACCTGTCGGGGAAACCGAGTTCATCGTCGAGGCTGCACAACGGAGCCGAGCGTCGGACGATGCGACCATTGGGGCCATCGTGAGCTTCGCCGACCTACAACTGGGCGAGCGGGTGGAAGATGTGCTGGCCGCCCACGTCGAGGCTGGTGACGGCCTTTTCCGAGGCATACGTCACGCCAGCACCTGGGATGCCGACCCCGGCATCCACAATGGCCATACTGATCCACCACAGCACCTGCTTTCGAAGCCGGAGTTCCGGGCCGGGTTTCGGACGCTGGGCCGAATGGGTCTGACCTTCGATGCCTGGATGTATGCGCCTCAGCTCAGCGAACTGGTTGATCTAGTCAAGGCCGAACCAGCTACCACCGTCATCCTCGACCACCTCGGCGGCCCACTGGCTGTAGGCCCCTACAAGGGGCGACGGGACGAAGTGCTAGAGATGACCAAAGGACCGATCGAGGCCCTGGCCGCCCACGATCAGGTCTATATGAAGCTCGGCGGCATCGGCATGTCGCTCTACGGCGACGGTTGGCACAAGCAACCGGAACGCCCGACATCGGATGAACTGGTTGACCGGTGGGGTGACCACATCAACTGGATCATCGAGCAGTTCGGGCCCGAGCGATGCATGTTCGAGTCCAACTTCCCGGTCGACAAGATTGGCGTCGACTACTCGGTTCTGTGGAATGGCTTCAAGAAGATGGCGGCTGGCTATTCATCCAGTGAACGCAACTGGCTGTTTCACGATGCGGCCACTACCGCCTACTCGGTTTCGGCCTAGCTGCCTAGACCTCGTTGAGAAGGTGACCCATACGCTCCCGTTTGGTGCGTAGATAGTCGATGTTGTCAGCAGTCGGCTCGGTCTCGATCGGGACTCGTTCGGTGATCTCGAGACCAAAGCCATCGAGACCCCCGTACTTGGCCGGATTGTTGGTGAGAAGCCTCATGGTGGTGACTCCAAGGTCCACCAGCATCTGGGCTCCGACTCCATACTCCCGGCTGTCGGCGGGAAGACCGAGCTCGAGATTGGCATCGACCGTGTCGAGCCCCTGATCCTGTAGCCCATAGGCCCGGATCTTGTGGCCAAGTCCGATTCCTCGGCCTTCGTGACCCCGGAGATACACCAGAACCCCTTCGCCCGCCTCGCCGATCTGGGCCAGCGCCTTATCCAGCTGAGGGCCGCAGTCGCAGCGACGCGACCCGAAGATGTCCCCCGTCAGACATTCGGAATGCACTCGGACCAGGACATCTTCTTTGTCCTTGGGCTCGCCCATGACGAAGGCCACGTGCTGCTCTCCATCGAGAACGGACTCATAGACCACGGCCCGGAAGTCGCCGTACTCGGTTGGGATCCGTGCGTCAGAAACCCGGGTGACCAGCTTCTCATGACGGCGGCGATAGCGAACCATGTCGGCGATCGAGATGAAGACCAGCCCATGTTCCTTACAGAACTCGACGAGGTCGGGAACTCGAGCCATGGTGCCATCAGGCTTCACGATCTCGCAGAGCACACCGCCGGGCCGAAGCCC
>CALHBU010000405.1 GCA_937930655.1 uncultured Acidimicrobiales bacterium
TTTGGCGGGTCCAGCGACCGCCATTTTCGTTTTGGCGGACCGGGAGACCGGTAGTGGCACGTGGATCCGCCAGAGCGCTGGGAACGGTTGCTGGACCCGCCAGAAGCTAGAGGGTGGCGGCTCGCTCTAGGCCGGCTGTTATCAAGCGGCGTAGTTCTTTGGAGCCGATGAGGCCCTCGGGGTCGTCGAGACCGATCCAACGGGCGTCGAGCGCCTCGTGGTTGATGTCGGTTTCGGTGTTATCGCCGGCCAGCAGCAGGAAGCGAACGTCCAGATGCACGTGCGCAGGTTCGGCACCGCGCTCGGGAATGTCATGGACGTCAAGATCGATGGCGGGTGTGATGAGCCGCAGACCGCGCAGGCCCGTTTCTTCCTCTGCCTCCCGCATGGCGACTTGGCCAAGGTCGCCCTCGCCGTCGGCATGACCGCCGGGCTGCAGCCATCGCTCCAGCTTGGCGTGATGGATGAGAAGCACCTGCTGACGTGACCGATCGAGGATGAGGGCCGAGCCGGTCAGATGCCCACTCAGGCAGGTGCGATGCAACGCATCGGGATGTTGTTCGCAGAAGTCGAGAATCCGTTGCCGGACTGCCTCGTCATCGGCCGACGAGGCCCTGACTTGTTCGACTGCAAGTTCCAGTTCGCTCGGCACGCTTGTCTCCCAACTCGCCTGCCGGGACGTTACCGGGCAACGGGACGGGGTCGGCTGACGTTTGCATCGTTGGCTACCGCGAATCGCCACGGCCGCTCGACCGCCTTAGAGATTCCGATTCGGGGGCCCGTGACGATGTCACACGTATCGACCCTCTCCCCTGGCTCCAGACGAACCGCGCCCGTCGTCAGGTTGAGGCCGTCGTCGCCTTTTCGAATGCCCAGGGCGGCCGTGAGCTTGCCCGGTCCAGAGCACAGTTGATCGTCCGATGCTGCCTTTGGTCGGTTGCGGCGCATACCGGCGAGGCCGGTGACTGGCCGAAGGGCCCGTATCAAAACCGCCCCACCAATTCCTTCGTCGCAGCAGACAACGTTGGCACAGAGGTGCATGCCATAGATGAGGTAAACGTAGAGCCCGCCCGGCGGTCCGAACATCGCCTCGGTCCTCGGCGTTGGTCCTCGGTAGGCGTGCGAGGCGGCATCGTCTTCGGCGCCATAGGCCTCGACCTCAACGATCACCCCGGCGTGCTTGCCGCGTCGGAGGACGCACCCCAGAAGCTGAGGCGCCACTTCGACGGCCGGGTGACTCAGATCGGGTAGCTGCCCACCGGGGGCAGGCATGTCAGCTTCCGAGCTCGGCCAGCCGGGCCGTGTCTCGCTCGAGCTGGACGGCGAACCGATCCCGCTGTTCGGCAACCGGTGCCGCTCCCCCACTACCAGGCGAAACTCGGCCGGTAGCGCCTCGGCCAGGCTCGAAGAGAACGAGTGCGCCCTCGCCCAACTGGGCGTGGCGGGCAACCAACTCTGGCAGGCTTCCTTCGCCATCCAATGCCCGCCGGACGAGCTCCCCCACCACCGCATGGGCCTCCCGAAACGGCATACCGGCCAGCACGAGATACTCGGCCAAGTCCGTTGCGACCGAGTAGGGCGAGTCGGCCTGAGCGGCCATGACCTCTACGTTGAACTGCAGCGTGGACAACATCCCGTCCAGTGCCAGCAGCGTCAACCGCACTGTGTCGAACGCATCGAAGAGCGGTTCCTTGTCCTCCTGAAGATCCTTGTTATACGTCAGTGGCAAGCCTTTCAGGGTGACGAGGAGTCCAGTGAGATGGCCGACCAATCGGCCAGCCTTACCCCGGGCTAGTTCGGCAATATCGGGATTCTTCTTCTGCGGCATCATCGACGAGCCGGTGGAAAAACCATCATCGAGAGTGACGAACCCAAACTCCTGCGACGCCCAAAGGATCATCTCTTCGCCAATCCGGGAAAGATGGACACCGAGCATGGTGAGGGCATAGAGCGAGTCGGCAACAAAGTCTCGGTCGCTGACTGCATCCATGGAATTCTCGAAGCGACCGGCGAACCCTAGTGCGGCCGCTGTTTGGTCGGGGTCGAGCGGCAACGACGAGCCAGCTAGTGCACCAGCGCCAAGCGGCGAGACATTGGTTCGGCGATGAGCATCAAGCAAACGATCAACATCCCGGGCAAGAGCCCATCCGTGGGCCAGGAGATGATGGCGAAGCATGACGGGCATCGCCTGTTGGAGGTGGGTATACCCGGGTAGATAGGCCTCGGCATGATCGTCGGCTCTCGCCAAGAGCGTCCGCTGAAGTGCAACCACCAGGTCCCCGGTCTCGACCAACGCGTGGCGGGTCCACAGCCGGAGATCAGTCGCAACCTGATCGTTGCGGCTTCGTCCTGTGTGGAGCTTGGCGCCCGCGGGCGCCAATTCGGTCACTCGACGCTCGACTGCGGTGTGGATGTCTTCGTCGGACGGGGCAAACACGAACGACCCGTCGCCAAGCTCCTTCTCGACCTGTTCGAGGGCGCCAGCAATGGCCGTCCGCTCGTCGTCTGTCATGAGACCGATGGACGCCAGCATGTCGAGGTGGGCCCGCGAACCGGCGATGTCCTCGGTGAACATTCGCTGGTCGAACGGCAGGGAATCGTTCAGCGCTTGCAAGGCCTCGGTCGGTCCGCCCTCGAACCGGCCGTGCCACAAGGTGTCAGCCACGCTTCTTAGCCAGAGTGCGCTGTTGCTGGCAAGCACTCCGGCCAGCGTCTGTTCCGTTCATCAGATGTTCCTCTTCTTGGCCAGAGTGCGCAGCCTCAGGGCGTTGAGTTTGATGAAGCCCTCGGCATCGGCCTGGTCGTAGGCGCCATCGTCGTCCTCGAAGGTTGCGATCTTCTCGTCGAACAACGAGTCGGGACTCTTGCGACCGACCACTTCGACGTTGCCCTTGTAGAGCTTGACCCTCACCGTTCCGTTCACCACCGATTGGGTGGCATCGATCATGCCTTGGAGCATCTCTCGTTCCGGACTCCACCAGTAGCCGTTGTAGATAACGCTGGCGTAGCGAGGCATCAGCTCGTCCTTGAGATGCGCCACCTCCCGGTCGAGAGTGATCGACTCGATCGCCCGGTGGGCCCGCAGCATGATGGTGCCACCCGGCGTCTCGTAGGCCCCTCGGCTCTTGATTCCGACGTAGCGGTTCTCGACGATGTCGAGGCGACCGACGCCGTTGGCCCCACCAACCTGGTTCAGGTAGGCCAAAACCTCGGCCGGAGACATGGTCTTGCCGTCAATGGCCGAGATGTCACCGCCGGTGTATTCGAGGTCGAGGTAGGTGGCTTCGTTGGGCGCTGCCTCGGGGCTGACCGACCACCGCCACATTTCGCTTGGCGGTTCGGTCCACGGGTCCTCAAGCGGGCCACCCTCGTAGGAGATGTGGAGCAAGTTGGCGTCCATCGAGAACGGTGACTTCTTGCCCCGCTTCTGCTCGATCGGAATGTTCCGCTCAGCTGCGTAGGCCATCAACTTTTCCCGGCTCAGGAGATCCCACTCCCGCCATGGAGCAATGACCTTGATATCAGGTGAGAGTGCGTACGCACCCAGCTCGAACCGGACCTGGTCGTTTCCTTTTCCGGTGGCCCCATGGCTGATGGCATCGGCACCTGTCTCGGCCGCCACCTCAATCAACCGCTTGGCAATGAGTGGCCGGGCGATGGAGGTTCCAAGCAGGTACTCGCCTTCGTAGATGGTGTTGGCCCGGAACATCGGAAACACGAAGTCCCGTACAAACTCTTCACGAACATCATCGATGAAGATCTGATCCTCCGGCACGCCCATCTCAATGGCCTTTGACCGAGCCGGCTCGAGCTCTTCGCCCTGGCCGAGGTCGGCGGTATAGGTGACGACCTCACACTCGTAGACATCCTTCAACCACTGCAGGATCACCGAGGTGTCGAGCCCGCCCGAATAGGCCAGCACGACCTTTCGCACATCCCCCGCTGTCTTGACTCCGTCTGTCATGTCAGTCCTCGTGTACTGGATACGTCGAACGTGTGAGCAACTTGCTATGTGGCGAGACCGGCCAAACCGGCCAGATCGTCGGCCAGTGCCCGGCCATCACCTTCGCTGGCAACGGCCAGCAGGGTATCGTCGCCGGCCACCGTGCCAAGAAGGCGGGCCAGGCCCGACCGGTCGAGGGCCGAAGCAACCACATGGGCCGAGCCGGGCGGAGTTCGAAGTACGACCAGGTCACCTGAACGATCGACCTCGACCAGCCACTCGCCGAGCACACGACGAAGATGTTCGCCAGGCGCCACCTGGTCGGTCGGTAGTTCGGGAATGGCGTAGACCGTGGTGCCGCCAGCGACCCGAACCTTGATGGCACCGAGGTCCTCGAGATCCCGGGAGACCGTGGCCTGGGTGGCGGTGATGCCGTCGGTGGCCAGCAGCTCGACAAGCTGGGCCTGGCTGCTGACCGCCTCATCGGTGAGAAACTTGGAGATCCGGTGCTGTCGTTGCACCTTGCTGGTAGCCATCAGCTTGCGCTGTTGACGATTGTCAACCAGGCCAGGACGGCCCGGACGGCGTCGAGTCGATTGGCGGCCTGAGACCAGATACGACTTTGTGGCCCGTCGAGCACCTCGGCCGACACCTCCTCGCCCCGATGGGCCGGTAGGCAGTGCAAGAAGATGGCACCCGAGCCGGCCGTTGACAGCATCGCCTGATCGACCATGAAGCCCTCGAACGCCCGCAACCGTTCTTCTCGTTCACCCTCGTCACCCATGGAGATCCAGGTGTCGGTGTAGACGACATCGGAACCAGGGAGCCCATCAGCGGGACGATCGAAGAGCTCGAGCGTCAGGCCTCCACCTCGTAGTTGCTCAATGTCGATCTCGCTGAACTGATAGCCCGACGGTGCAACAACTCGCATGGTGCCGCCGAGGTGACCGACGGCCTGGGCCAACGACCGGGTGACATTGTTGGCGTCCCCTACGTAGGTGATCACTTTTCCCTCGAGGGAGTCGACCCCCAGTTCGGCCCGAATGGTCAAGACATCGGCCAGCGCTTGGAGCGGATGGCTGAAATCGGAAAGAAGGTTGACGACCGGCAACGCATCGGTCGCCGCCATTCGTTCGAGCATCGAGTGATCGAACACCCGAGCGCACAGGCTGGCGTGGTAGCAGCCGAGCGTCCTGGCTACGTCCTCGGCCGACTCCCGCGAATCGATGCCAACCTCGGCGTCAATGATGTACACCGGATGGCCACCGAGTTGCACCACAGCCATTTCTGTCGAGTTTCGAGTGCGGGCCGACGGCTTCTCGAAAACGCACGCCACCCCCAGTCCGTCGTAGGGACGACCGAGGTCGCTCGCCGACTTGTCGGCCAGCGAAATGACAGCCCGGAACTCTTCGGATGTGAGATCGTCGACGTCTAGATAGTGCCGCATCTAGGTGCTGAGCTCGTCGAGAATGGGGCCAAGAATGGCAACAGCTTCCTTGACGTGATTGTCAGTGATCACGAGCGGCGGCGCCAGCCGCAGTGCAGTCGGAGTGACGCCATTGAGCACCAGGCCCTCCTCCAGACAGCGGGCCGCGGCCACCTGGGCGTTGACACCGTTGAGTTCGACGGCCAACAGCAAACCGAGGCCCCGGATCTCCCCCACCTGGGGCAAGGCACTGAACGCGGTCCGGATGGTGTCGCCGGCCGAACGGGCCAACGCCGGAGCATCGATGGCCTGCATTGTCTCCAGAACAGCACGGGCGGCCGAGGTGGCCATTGGTTGTCCGCCGTACGTCGTGGCGTGATCGCCCGGTTGAAAAGCGGCAGCAACATCGGCCTTGGCCCAACAGGCGCCAATCGGCATGCCGTTGCCCAGGGCCTTAGCCAGCGTGATGACATCGGGTTGTACATCGAAATGCTGGAAGCCGAACCACCGTCCGGTGCGACCAAGGCCGGTCTGGACCTCGTCGACCATCATGAGCATGCCCCGCTCGTCGCAGAGGGCACGTACCCCTTGGAAGTATTCGACAGTGGCCGGATTGACGCCACCTTCACCCTGGACCGGTTCGAGGAAGATGGCAGCCGTGGTCTCGTCCAGCGACTTTTCGAGCTCGGCCAAGTCGTTCCAGACCACGTGTTTGAAACCTTCGGGCAATGGTTGGAAGGTCTCCCACTTGGCCGGCTGGCCGGTGGCGGCAAGGGTGGCCAACGTCCGGCCGTGGAAGCTGTCGAGGGCACAGACCACCTGATGGCGACCGTGGCCGCCGAACCGACGAGCCAGCTTCAGCGCCGCCTCGTTGGCTTCTGCTCCGGAGTTACAGAAGAACACCTGCCCCCCAGCCGGGGTGCCATCGCCAACCAAACGATCGATCTCGGTTGCGACATGAGCGTTGTGCTCGGTGGCGTAGAGGTTGGATACGTGGAGCAGACGGTTGGCCTGGGCTGCAATGGCCTCGGCGACCGCGGGGTGGGCGTGGCCCAGACTTGTGACGGCCAGACCAGAGAGGAAGTCGACGTACTTCTTGTCTTCTCGGTCCCAAAGGTAGGCACCTTCACCGCGAAGGAACTGCACCGTCGGCGGACCGTACGTTGGCATGATCGGGCAGGCGGCCATAGCCGGCTCTGCACCGGTGGCATGCCGATGGGTTTCTTGGACGGTCATGAGTTCCCCTTTGATGATGTGGCCGAGTGGCCGGTGGTGATCTTTGTTCCGATACCGGAGTTGGTGAACAGTTCGAGCAGGAGTACGTGGGGCCGGCGGCCGTCAAGCATGTGGGCCGCTGTGGCTCCTGCTTCGACAGCCTCGATGCACGAGTCGACCTTCGGCACCATGCCGCCGGCGATGGTGCCGTCAGCGATGAAGGCCCGAAGTTCAGGAACGGTGGCTGACGCGACCAACGATGTTGGGTCGTCGATGTCGGTCAGCAGTCCGGGAACGTCGGTGAGGTACACGACTTTCTCGGCATCGAGAGCTCCAGCCAATGCCCCGGCGGCGGTGTCGGCATTGATGTTGTAGGCCTGGCCGTTGCCATCGGAGCCGATCGATGACACAACCGGGATGAGATCTTCGGCCAACAGCCGCTCGATGAGCCCGGTATCGACCTTGACGATGTCCCCGACAAACCCCAACTCGGGATCGCGGGGGACCACGGTGATCAGACCTCCGTCCTCCCCCGACATCCCGACGGCATAGGCGCCGTGGATGTTGATCTGACCCACGATGTCGCGTCCGACCTTTCCGACCAAAACCATGCGGGCGACATCGAGCGTCTCGGCGTCGGTGACCCGGAGCCCGTTCTTGAACTCGCTTTCCTTGCCCAGCCGGGCCAGAAGTTCGCCAATCTGTGGGCCTCCGCCATGGACAACGACCGGTTTGAGGCCGACCGACCGCAAAAGCACGATGTCCTCGGCAAATGTGCGAGAAAGGTCGGGGTCGATCATGGCGTTGCCGCCAAACTTGACCACGACGACCGATCCACGAAACTGCTGGATGTACGGCAGGGCTTCGATGAGCGCCTCGGTGCGCTGTTCGGGCGAATAACCCCTATCGGCCAGCACTTCGCTGCTCTCTCGCACCCCGGGCTTCGGAGAACTCTCACTCATGACAGGCTCACGATCGGTAGCCGGCGTTGATATCGATGTAGCCGTGGGTCAGGTCACACGTCCAGACGGTGGCTGTCCCTGAGCCGATTCCTACGTCAGCTCGGAGCAGCACGTGATCCTGTTTGAGATGCTCTGTGGCCGCTTCTTCGGAGTAGCCATCTCGAACCACTCCTCCTTCCGCGCACTGCTCGGGTCCGATCCAAATAGCCAGGGCATCACGATCAGCCCGCTGGCCAGCTTTTCCGACCGCCATGACGATCCTGCCCCAATTGGCATCTTCGGCGGCCAGAGCCGTCTTGACCAGCGGTGAATTGGCAATGGCCAAAGCGATGACCCCCGCCGCGGCATCGTCCTCGGCCCCGGAAACGGTGATCTCGACGAACTTGGTCGCCCCCTCACCATCACGGACAATCTGGTGGGCCAGATCGAGATTGACCGCATCGACCGCTGCGGCCAACTCGGTGAATCCGGGGCTCTCGGGGCCCGTGATGAGTTGGTTTCCGAGCTCGCCGGTACAGAAGAGTAGAACGGTGTCGCTGGTAGAGGTGTCGGAGTCGACAGTGATCCGGTTGTAGCTGGTGCTCACCGAACCCGATAGCAAGGTCTGGGCCGCCTCGGCAGTCACTGCCGCGTCGGTGAAAACGAAACCGAGCATGGTCGCCATATCGGGGGCGATCATGCCGCTTCCTTTGGCGATTCCGACCACGGTTGCTCGCTGTCCATCGGAGACATCGGCGAGCGCTGACGACCCCTTCGAGAACGTGTCAGTGGTGCGAATCGCACCAGCTGCTTCTTCCCATTGGTTGGCATCTGAGTCAGCCAACGCCGGAAGAAGCGCCGGCAACTCCCTGGCCAAGGTGTCCTCGGGAAGGTTCTCGCCAATTACCCCGGTGGACGCGAGGTGCACGTCGTCGGCCTCCACACCGAGGACGGCGGCAATGGTGGAGGCAGTGAGCTCGGCCGCTGTTTCTCCTGCTCGGCCAGTGAATGCATTGGCGTTTCCGCTGTTCACCACTAGGGCTCGAGCTGTCCCCCTGGGGAGGATTCGACGGCACCAGTCAACCGGCGCTGAGGGGCACAACGATGACGTGAAGGTGCCGGCCACGGTGGTTTGTTCTGACAATCGAACCAGGAGGAGGTCGGCTCGCTTTTGGTACTTGAGGCCAGCCGCATGGGTGGCCAATTCGACCCCGGTGACGGCGGGCAGGACGGGGAACGAGGAGGGTGCCAGTGGCGAGATCATGGGTACACCCCCACCAGTGGCAGCCCAGTGGTCTCAGCAACGCCAGTCGCGAGGTTGGCGTTCTGTACCGCCATGCCCGAGGCTCCCTTCATCAGATTGTCAAGGGTGGCGATGGCCATGACCAGACCGGTACGTGGATCGACCCTGGCGGTGAGATGCACCGTATTGGAGCCAAGGGTGGCCTTTACCGACGGACTGCGTTCGTCGACCACCATGAACGGCTCGTCCTGGTAGAAGTCCGCCATGGCGGCCAGCGCGTCGGCCGTGGTGGCCTTCGCCGTCGGACGGCCGTAGCACGTGGCGATGATCCCCCGATTCAGCGGGGCCAGGTGGGGGGTGAAAAGAACCGACGTGGCAACGCCGGTCCGTTCGGTGAGGGCCTGCTCAATCTCTGGTGTATGCCGGTGGGTGAGCAGTCCATAGGCCGTCACGTCCTCGTCGACGGCGCAGAAGGTTGTCGTGGGCTTGGGTGGACGACCAGCTCCACTAACGCCGGTGACCAGGTCGACGATGAGCCCATCACCTTGGATCAAGCCGGAGTCAAGCAACGGAGCAAGCGCAAAGACCGCAGTGGCAGCGTTGCAGCCGGTGGCAGCTATCAGTTCGGCACCTTCGATCTTTGGCCTGAACAACTCGGGCAGGCCATACACAAAGTCGTCAAGAAGAGCGGGTGTCGTGTGTTCGGCCCCGTACCACTCGGGGTAGAGGGAGGCATCGTGCAGTCGGAAGTCCGAGCCGAGATCGACAATGTGGCCGACCCGGCCCCGAAGGTCGGGAATCACTCCCATGCTCACGCCGTGGGGAAGCCCACAGAACACCAGGTCGAGGCCATCGCACGCCTCGGGGCTGTAGGTATCGAAGACTCGGTCGCCGTAGGCGGCGGCCAGGCTTGGATAAAGGTCGGCCAGTCGTTCACCGGCCATCGAGTCGCCGGTTGCGACTTTCAGGTCGAAGTTCGGGTGACTGGCGAGCAGTCGAAGGAGTTCGGCGCCGGTGTATCCGGAGGCCCCGACGATGCCCACAGAATGGGACCCGAGGCTGGTGGTCTCTGGCATCCGGTGAGAGTATGCCTACCGGAACAGCGATGCAACTAAATATTCTTATCTATGAATATTCTTGCAGTTTAGTAGAGCCTTGCTCAGAGACCGGGCAGTCGCACCACAACCAAATCGGTGGCCGGCTGGGTTTCCGACGCCGGCAGCTCGACGATCGATGATCGCCGCCCGACCACCTGAATCAGCCAACACCCGCCGTCGGGACGCTCGGTGACCCCTTTCGCCCGCACCACATCGGCCGGTAAGGCAGCAACGAGCGACTCCAGTTCGGCCCGGGACGCCGGAACCGGCAGCGGCTGGCTCGACACCTCATGAGCATCGAACAGGGTCGGTTCTGGCAGGCGATCGAGCGAACGAGGCCGACCGCCGCCCAGCTGCATCAAACCGGCCACCGCTGTCGGATTGACGCCCTGCCCCACCACGACCGTCGCCCCACCAGACCGGTCGACCACCGACTGTCTCACCCGTTCGACATCGGTCGCGCCGGCAATGTCGGCCTTGGTAAGAACGATCATGTCGGCCGCCTGCATCTGGGCGTTGAACGGATGCCCAATGATTGGATGGTCGACCAACTGATCGTAGGTCTCGACATCAATCAGCGTCATCACCCCGTCGAGCATGAACCCGGCACTGGCCGCCCAGGGCAATACCTTGTCCGGCTCAGCCACGCCGCTGAGCTCAACGATGATCTGCTCCGGAGCCTCGGACCGGGCCCGGATCTGGTCTAGGGCCAGCCCAAATCCCTCATTGAGGCTGCAACAAACGCAGCCGTCGCTCAGTTCGATCGTCTCGCCCGATCGACTCTTGAGCAGCTTGGCATCGATGTTGACACTGCCGATGTCGTTGACCAGTAAGGCGACCGGTTTCTCTGCCCTGGCTAGGACGGCATTGATGAGGGTGGTCTTGCCCGCTCCCAGATAGCCGGCGATGAAGGTCATCGGCACTCGCCGGCCATCCCACGGAAGGAACTCCGGTTCCTGATAGCTCACCCCCTCAGTCTGCCGGTTTTACACTTCCTCTGATTGTCAGATCGCTGACGCACTCTTGTGTCGAGAGTCACAGGGCGGCCGATTACGCTCCGGGCATGACCGATCTCGCCTCACTCTTTCGACCAGATCTTCCGGCCCCCGCCGACATAGGCGGGCCAACTCGACCCTTTGCCTTCGTCGGAGGCAACAACGACCCTGACAGCGTTCCGTTCGCCGGTCTGGCCGAAGCGGCCATGACCGTCATGACGAGGGAAGGGCGCAACCTCGCCACCTACAACCTCGGCGGCTCGGCACTGGGGTACGAACCACTTCGTTCCTTCGTCGCTCGCAGCCTCAAAGATCGGGCCTTCACCGACTGCAACGTCGACGATGTGCTCGTCACCTCCGGCTCGCTGCAAGGACTCGATCTTGTCAACGATGCGCTACTCAGTCCGGGCGACACTGTCATCGTCGAGGAGGCCACCTACGGCGGCATGCTCAGCCGGCTCCAACGGCG
Source organism: uncultured Acidimicrobiales bacterium (assembly GCA_937930655.1). Classification (GTDB taxonomy): domain Bacteria; phylum Actinomycetota; class Acidimicrobiia; order Acidimicrobiales; family SZUA-35; genus JAHECQ01. The sequence goes on from CALHBU010000405.1 coordinate 11,330, forward strand.
AGGGGTGAACTATCACGGGGTCAAGGTCGACGCCAACGGCATAGACACCGACGATCTCGGCCAACTCCTCGAGCGCCTGACCGCCGAAGGCACCGTCCCCCGCTACATCTACACCATCCCAACCGTGCAGAACCCGACCGGCACCGTGATGTCGGTGGAGCGTCGCCACGCACTCCTCGACCTGGCCCACACGTTCGGCGTCGCAGTCTTCGAAGACGATTGCTATGCCGACCTCCTGTGGGGGGCCGATCGACCACCGACCATCCGGCAACTTGACCAAGCTGACACCAGCCGAGGCAACGTCGTCGTCTACTGCGGAAGCTTCTCGAAATCCATCGCTCCTGCGCTCCGAATCGGCTACCTCGTTGCTGACCCGCCAGTCATCGCTCAACTCCTGGGGCTCAAGACCGACGCCGGCACCGGCGCCCTCGAGCAGATGGTGCTGGCCGAGTTTGCAAGCACCCATTTTGATGACCATGTGGATCAACTAACGTCGACCCTTGAGGCCCGATGTGCCCACATGGTCGACGCTGTCCGACGAGAGTTTGGGTCGTCGGTCACTGTCGACCCGCCGAAGGGTGGCATCTACGTCTGGCTTACGTTCCCCGAAGGCGTCGACACCGCCACCATGGTGGCTGGAGCAGCCGAGGTCGGCGTTGAGTTCAACCCGGGGGCCGGATGGTCGGCCGACCCGGTATGGGGCAGCCGCCGCTTGCGTTTGTGCTTTGGTAACCAAAGCCCGGAGAACATCGACCGAGGTGTCGCTGCCCTGGCTGACGTTGCTCGGGCCAGCAGTTCTCTCGTCTGACAGTGGGACTTCTGCTTGGCATCTGCGGTGGTAGCGGCTCGGGAAAGAGCACGTTGGCCGAGGGTGTGGTGTCACGTCTCGGGCCGACCCAGGCGTCATTGTTGGCCTTCGACACCTACTACCGGGACCATGGCCACCTCACACCGAAGCAACGGGCCGAAGTGAACTATGACCATCCGGACTCACTCGATATCGACCTCTTCACGACACATCTCGACAAGCTACGAGCCGGGCACGACATCGACGCGCCTGTCTATGACTTCGCAACCCACACTCGGCCAGGCACCACGGTTCGGGTCAAGGCCACGAACACCGTTGTTGTCGAGGGCATTCTGCTGCTGGCCTTTGACGACATCGCCGAGCGGTTGTCGATCCGAGTGTTCCGGGACTGCCCGGAGCATCTGCGTTTCACTCGACGAGTCGAACGGGACATCGCCCAGCGAGGCCGAACCGAGGAATCGGTCACTCGTCAGTTTCAGGCCACGGTAAAGCCAATGCACGACCTGTTCGTGCAGCCATCAGCCGGCAAAGCCGACGTCGTCATCGCTGGGGATGGAGACCTGTCGGATCACATCGACACCGTCGTCGACCTGCTTCCGCCGAGCCACCCCGCCTAGCGTCCGAACCGCAGGTCTTGGGTGTATTTGACCATTCAGACTGGTCGCAGGATGACCGAAAAACCTTCCATGAGTTTGTTTGAGGCCATCCCTTTCGTTCTTCGAGCAACGCCAGCCATCGGCATCTGTCTTGCATCGGTGATCGCGTTGATCTTCGCGGTGAGTCATCCGTTGGATGGCGACGAACTAATCCTGGAGTTCGCAGCGAAAAACGTGCTCCCCATCGCCATCGTCTTTGCCGTCGCCAGCTTTCTCCTCCTGCCCTCATGGGTGATGTTGGCGTTGTCGTTGGCCATCGTTGGCGCCGGTTACGCCGGACAGACCCACGCCACAAAACTGGTTGCGGTAGCCATCGAGGACTGACGGCTAGAGCCGTCCGGCTGCCTCGGCAGCTTCCTCAGCCGCAGTCAGCTGCTTTTCGACAATCTGTAGGCCCGCATCCCAGAATCCCGGGTCGGCAAGGTCGCAATCGACGATGGCACCAAGCTCCTCCGGAGATCTCGACCCGCCCGCCGACAACAGTTCGATGTAGGCCGGAACGAAGGCGTCACCCTCCGCCTCGTACCGGGCATAGACCGACAGGGCCAACAGCTGGCCATAGGCATAGGCGTAGACGTACCCCGGCGTTCCGATGAAGTGGGGAATGTAGGACCACCAGGTTCGGTAGCCCTCGGTGATCTCCACGGCATCGCCCAGCATGTCAGTTTGGGTAGCAGCCCAAATCTCGCCAAAACGTTCAACCGAAAGCTCACCGTCCTCTCGACGGGACGTGTGGCAACCGTGCTCGAACCGGTTCATAGCCACTTGGCGAAAAACAGTGGCGATCGAGTCCTCGAGGGTCGATGCCAAGAGCGCGAATCGTTCACCGGGGTCATCGATCATTTCCAGCAGCTTGTTGTTGGTGACCGTCTCGCCAAAGACCGATGCCGTCTCCGCCAACGTCAAGGGTGTCGACTGGTGAAAAATCCCCTGCTCCCTCGCCAGATAGCCGTGCACCCCGTGACCTAGCTCATGGGCCAGAGTCAGAACATCTCGAGCCTTCCCGGTCCAGTTCAGCAAAACATACGGATGATGGGACGGGGTGGCATAGGCACAGAAGGCGCCGGGCCGCTTGCCGGGGCGTACGGGAGCATCGATCCACCCCTCATCGATGAACCGTCCGACAATGGCCGCGAGATCTGGGGAGAACGAGGCGTACGCATCGCGAACCACCGAGGTGGCATGTTCCCAACCAAGCTCTTCCTGGCTATCGGCTACCGATGCCATCCGGTCGTAGTCATGGAGCTTCTCGACCCCGAGAACCCTGGCCTTGAGGGCATACCAGCGTTGAGGAATGTCATAGCGTCCGACCACTGAGTCAACCAGTGCCTGAACAGACGAGTCACTGGCTTCGTTGGCCAGATTACGGGATGAAATCCACTGGTCGAAGTTCCGCAAGCGGTCATCGGTGGACTTGTCGGCCAGCAGCGTGTTGAAGACATAGGCCCGAGTCCGCAGGCCAGGAGCCAACCCCGCTGTCACAGCTTCTGCGGCGACAGCTCGAGTGGTGGTCTCGGGATGCTGGAGCATCGAGAGGGCTTGTTCGAGACCCACCGTTTCGGTCTGGCCGCTATCGGGGTCGGGCAGGTCCACCTCGATGGCTGAGGTCAACTCGTCGAACAACCGGACCCATGCCGATGAACCGGTCACCGACTTCTCAGTCAGAATCGTCTCTTCGGCTTCACTCAGCAGATGAGGGCGATTCCGGCGAAGGTTCTCGAGATGATGACGGCAGAAGGTCAGCGCCGGGTCGTCCAGCACCGCGGCCACATGAGCATCGTCGGCGGCCGCAAACTCCAGATCGACAAAGATCATTCTGGTGCTGATGGCCGTTGAGCGTTCCTGCATCGACTGCATCGCTGCGCCCCGCTCAGGGTCAGCCGTATTTTCGCTGAACCGGAGCATCACGTAGTGACCGGCCCGGCTCATGAGTTCACCGATCTCGGCCAGCTTCGTCATGAGGCCAGCGAGCTCGGCGCTGTCCAACGTGCCGACCCGACCCCGGAAGGTCTCTACCTCGTCAACCATGGTCTCGGCCTGGTCCAGCAGGTCGTCGACCGATGCCCCGTCAGGCAGAAGGGTCTCGATGTTCCACGCCACCTCGGCTGCCGTGAGGTCGTTCGAGTTGTCGTCGGTCGCTGTCGTCATCTCCAAATGATGCCAGCTGACCACTACCGGTTGGCTGTTCCCTCATAATCCGCCGGGTCAGACCGATGGGCACGGGTGAGAGTTTCCCCGACACGTGCACTTCGTTTGCTAGTGGCGTCCTCGTTCCTTCTGCTGCTCCTTCTCCTGGGAGCACACACCGGATCGGCTCAGCCGGCAACAACAAGCCCACCGGTGAGCATCGACGACAACGCGGTGGTACAGACACGTCCTGCCTCGCCTGAGCCCGGCACGACGCTACAGGTGGGAACCACGGTGCCTCCGCTGGGGCCGGTAGCCCCGGCGCCAACAGTGATGCCGTCAAGCGGAACAGCCAGCACTGTCTATGTGATCCTGTTGGTGACTATTCCCCTGGTCACCATGGCCACCATCGTGTGGCTCCAGAGCCAAACCAGGCGGCAACCACTACGTACGAAGTGACGCCCGGTTCTTGCCCTCGACGGCGTCGATCAGGTTTTGCCTGAGCTCGGCCACTTCGGCGTCGGTCAATGTCCGGTCATCGGCCTGGAAGCGATAGCTGAAGGCCAACGACCGAGCGTCGGCTCCCAACTGTTCGCTTCGAAAAGCGTTGAGGAAACGTACCGATCGCAAAAGAGGCCCACCCGCTTTCTCCATAGTGGTCAGCAGCTTGGAGACGGGTTCGTCGTCGGGAACGACGAACGAAAGGTCGATGTCGCTGGAGGGGAAGAGCGAGATCTTCTTGTACTTCGGGCTTGTGCTGAGCGCTTCGGCGATGGGCTCGGTAGCCAGCTGAAGCCAACCAACTCGTCCGGCAATGCCGTACGCATCCAACACTCGGGGGTCGACTTCGCCCACCTCACCGAGTGTTCGGCCACGGAAGGTCACCGTGCCTGAGCGGGTGGGATGCAGGCCGGGCCGTTCACCGTTGGCCACGGTGAGACCTTTGAGTCCTAGAACACCAGCAAGGTGATGGAGCAGTTGAGTCGCCTCGACCGCCGAGGCTCCCGCTTGGATACCGGCAACCCATTCCTGCTCATCGGGCAGCGTCTGGTCAGATGGGAGAAAGACGGTTCCGACCTCGAAGAGCTGCACTCCCTCGTTGCGGTGGGATTGGTTGTAACCAACGGCCTTGAGCAAACCGGGCAGGAGCGATGTGCGCAGAATCGATTCTTCGGCAACCAGCGGGTTGGTGAGGGAGATCCCGTCCTCGTCGAGCCCGGCTCTCGCCAGGTCGTCGGGGGCGAGGAACGGAAGGGGCATGGCTTCGGACAGGCCGGCGCCGACAAAAGCCCGTCTGATGTGACGCCTGGACTGTTGGGCTGGGGTGAGTTCGCCGTTTTGACTCGGAGTCGGCACCCGCTTGCCCGACTTGTCATAGCCGTAATGGCGCCCGATTTCCTCGACAATGTCCTCTTCGATCGAGCTATCGGGACGCCAGCTCGGAACGTCGACATCAAGAGAGTCTCCACCGGCGGTCCGACTGGAGAAACCAATGGGCGAGAGCAGACCGGCAATGTCATCGGCACTGAGAGACGTATTGAGCAGATGATTGACTCGAGCGGTTCGAACATTGACCGGCGGGGAGGGTGTGAGACCACCCTCGACGATCACCGCACCCTCGGTCACGGTTGCCCCACACAATTCGACCGCCAGTTCGGCGAACCGGTCGAGGGCACGCTCGATGCCGAGTGGATCGGCGCCTCGCTCGAAGCGAGTTGATGCTTCTGATCGAAGGTTGAGCCGCCGACTGGTCTTGGCGATGGTCATTCGGTCCCAGACTGCAGCTTCCAGCAGCACTCGTGTGGTGGAGTCACTGATTTCGGTGGACGCCCCACCCATCACCCCGGCCAGCCCAATGGGTTGGTCGTTCGCGTCGCAGATCAGCCCATCGACCTCGGTGATAGACCGGTCCTGACCATCGAGGGTCCGCAACGTCTCGCCGTCGGATCCCATCCGCACCCGAAGATGTCCTTCAGGGACAAGATCGAGATCGTAGGTGTGGTTCGGTTGACCCAGCTCGAGCATCACGTAGTTGGAGATGTCGACGATGCTGTTGATCGGACGCATGCCGGCTGCGGTGAGCCGACTGGCCATCCACTGAGGTGACGTACCAACCGTGACATTCTCGAGCACCCGAACACCGAAGCGCTGGCACAGGTCGTTGCTCTGAATTTCGACCGAAGCCACGGTCTCGGTCGCCGGCGCCGACCCGGAAAGAGTCACCTCGGGAAAGGCGAAGGGCACACCCAATCGGGCCGCCAGATCTCTCGCTACTCCGGCAACCGACAGCGCGTCGGGCCGATTGCCCTCGACGTCGATATCGAACAGAACATCAGTCTCGACTCCGAGTGCCTCGGTCAGGGGCTGCCCAATTGGCAGGCCGGGTTCGAGGACCATGATGCCATCGCCATCGCCTTCCAGCTCCAGTTCTGGAGCCGAACAGATCATGCCGTTCGACCATTCGCCCCGAAGCTTGCGGCGGGCGATTTCCAACCCTCCTGGCATGATCGTGCCAAGGGTGGCCAGCGGCACGAGGTCGCCAACCGACATGTTGAACGCCCCGCAGCAGATCTGGAGTGGCTCGTCAGCGGGCTGATCACCAACCATGACGTCGACCAGTTGGATTCGGTCGGCCTCGGGGTGCGGTCGAAGATCAATCACCTTGGCCACAACGATGCCGTCCCAGGACGCACCGACGGTTTCGATGCTCTCGACAACGAGACCGAGGTCTGTCAGCACGGCAGCCAACTCCTCGGGTTCGCCCTCAATGGGGGCGAATTGCTGCATCCAGGAAAGAAGAACGTTCAACGTCGGCTCCGTTGCATGAATCTGTGTCGCTTAGAACTGGGAGAGGAAACGAATGTCATTGGTGAAGAGTTCGCGCAGGTCGTCGACTCCGAACTTCATCAGCGCCAGACGGTCGATGCCAAAGCCAAAGGCAAAGGCCGACCATTCCTCGGGATCGACTCCGCCCGCTCGCAACACGTGGGGGTGGACCATGCCGCATCCACCGAGTTCGAGCCAGGAGCCATCGGGTCGTTGAATGTCGAACTCCGCCGATGGTTCGGTGAACGGGAAGTGGTTCGGACGCAATCGGGAACTGAAGCCTGAGCCAAAGTACGCCGTGGTGAATGCTTCGATGGTTCCGGCCAAATCGGCCAATGAGATGTTTCGATCGATCACCAGACCCTCGATCTGATGGAAGACCGGCATATGGGTGGCGTCGGCGGTGTCTCGCCGGAACACGCGTCCGGGAGCTATCACATGGATGGGTGGCTCCTGGGCCAGCATGGTGCGGATCTGGACCGGCGAGGTATGGGTCCGAAGCAGCGTGCTGCCGGACTCACCATGGTCGACGTAAATGGTGTCGAAGCCATCCCGAGCAGGATGACCGGGTGGGATGTTCAACGCATCGAAGTTGTGCCAGTCGGTCTCGACCTGTGGGCCCTCGGCGACTCGGAAGCCCATTCCGATGAATACATCCTCCAGCTCCTCCCATGCCTGGGTGACGATGTGTCGATGCCCGACAGGACGCTCGCCGACCACCACCTCGCTGAGATCGAGACGTTCACTGTCGAATTGCGCAGCCCGTTCTGACGACGCCAACTCAGTCCGGCGTTGCTCAACTGCAGCTTCGATCTGCTCACGGGCCTCGTTGATAGCCCGTCCAGCGTCCTTGCGGTCCTCCTTCGGAAGATCACCAAGTTGCTTCCGGGCCTGAAGAACCGCAGCCTCCTTCCCGAGGTGGGTCTGTTCAAGTGTCCTGAGCTCATCGGTGGTGGCAGCGGTCGCCACCGCACTCACAGCGGCAGCTACCAGTGCCGGAAGATCTTCGATCATGTCATCAACCTACGGGATCGGTACGACGGGACCGTCGCATTTGTCTGAGGGCTTCGAAACACAACACTGCGCCGGCGGCTGCAACGTTGAGGGACTCGGTGGGTCCGGCCAACTCGATGGTGAGCGGATGGTCCGCCCGGGCCACTGTTTCCTGGTCAAGACCGTTGGCCTCATTGCCCAACACGATGGCTGCCGCGGTGAGGTCAGCCTGGTCATGACTGAGCACGTCAGCTCCGCTCTGAACCGTTGTGGCCAGCACGGTTCGGCCCTGTTGTCGCAGGGCGTCGAACAACTCATTGGCTGATTGCTCAGCGACGACGAGTGGAAGCCTCAGCGTGGCTCCCGCTCCGGCCCGAACCACCTTGGGATTCGTCGGGTCGACCGACGACCCACCGAGCACGAGCCCGGCGAAGCCAGCCGCCTCGGCGGTTCGACAGAGCGCACCGACATTGCCGGGATCTCGGCCATCGATCACTACCAGGACAGGCTTCAACGTGTCCAAGTCGGCGAGTGTCCACGACGGACGCTCGACGACGGCTGCCACCGGCTGAGGCGTCACCGTCGACAGCGGACCATCAAGTGCCCCGGAGACCACACGATGGAGAGCTACATCGCTATCGAGCACGGCCTGCTCAACCGAGGGGGACAGTTCGTAACCGACTTCGGCGTAGAGCTCGTACACCGCCAACCCCGACGTCAACGCCTCGCCAACCAGTGTCGGCCCCTCGACAACGAACGCGCCGCTAGAACGACGCTCGGCGGTCTGGTTAACCAGTCGCCGAAGTCGCTTGAGCCGATGGTTCTTTGGGGTCAGGGCCTCGACGTCAGCCACAGCTGTCACTGAAACGTCGCACCACCGGACCGAATCAGGCGGCGTTGGATTCCGGGGCTGGCGCCGCGGCTGCAACCTCGCACAACGCGGTGAAGGCAGCCGGGTCCGAAACGGCCAGTTCGGCCAGGACCTTACGATCAACCTCGACGCCAGCGTGCTTGAGGCCGGCGATGAAACGGCTGTATGTCGTACCGTTCTGACGGCATCCGGCATTGATTCGCTGGATCCAGAGGCGACGGAACTCGCCCTTCTTGGCCCGACGGTCGCGGTAGGCGTAGTTGCCGGAGTGCATGACCTGCTCGTTGGCGGCCCGGACGCTGCGGCTTTTGTTGCCGTAGTAGCCCTTGGCCCGTTCGAGGGTCTGACGGCGGCGCTTCTTGGAATGGACGGAGCGCTTCACTCGTGCCATGGCGGCTTCTCCTTAGGTACGTACGTGTTCTCAGGTGGTGGGGTGCCTGTCCGACTGGCGCAGGCTCGATTTCGACCGTCAGGGACGGATCAGCTCGAAAGGAGCTTCTTGATTTTGGGCATGTCGGACTTATCGACCAACTCCGGGCCCGAGAGCCGACGCTTGTGACGGCTCGACATCTTGGTGTTGAAGTGGTTCAGGTTTCGCTGGCGGCGACGAATCTTGCCGGAACCAGTGACCTTGAAGCGCTTTTTGGCGCCCTTGTGCGTCTTCATCTTCGGGGACTTGGACATAATTCTCCTAGGGAGTGGTTACCCGGAAAGAGTGTTCAGGTTGCGTCTTGATCAGTGCTGGCCGGAGCATCGGCCGCCGGGGCGGCAGATTCTTCAGCCGGAGTTGCAGTGGCGGTAGGTGCCGCTTCTTCGGTTTGCTCAGGGGCCGGTTGTTGTTGCTTCTTCTTTGGCCGCTTTGACTTGTCAGGACCGAGAACCATGGTCATATTTCGACCATCGAGCCTCGGATAGGCCTCGACTTTTGCGAAATCATCGACCCGTTCAGCAATGTCATCGAGAATCTTGCGCCCGAGTTGGGGATGGGTTACTTCCCTTCCCCTGAACATGATGGTGATCTTGACCTTGTGTCCCTCGTTGAGGAACCGCTCGACCTTGCGGGTCTTGGTCTCGAAGTCACCACCGGAGATCTTCGGGCGATACTTCATCTCTTTGACCGTTACTTGACTGGCCTTTTTCCGGGATTCCTTGGCTCGTTGAGCCGCCTCGTACACAATATGAATCTTATATGTACCTAATATACTCCGGAAGTTTTTTTTTCATAATTCGTGTTTTGG
>CALHBU010000406.1 GCA_937930655.1 uncultured Acidimicrobiales bacterium
CTCGACACCATCCTCGCCGTTCGTGGCGTTGTGGACGGTCCAACCCTCTCGACGAAGATAGAGGGTCAGAAGGTCGGCGATGTCAGGCTCGTCCTCGACAACGACGATGGAGGTGCTCACCCACCAAGTGTGACCCCTGGATGTTAGGGGTGCGTGAATGGTCGCAGGCTCGGTGTGAATGGTCGCAGGCTGGGTGTGAATGGTCGACAACCCGACGCCGGCACTACCGTCATCGACATGTCCAAGATCTCACTCATTGCCAAGCTGACCGCCGTCGAGGGTAAGGAAGCCGACCTCGAGGGCGTTCTCAAGAACGTCATTGTCGCCGCCGAAGAGGAGGCCGGCCTCGAGGTCTACAGCGCCCACGCGGCCAAGGACGAGCCAGGGGTGTACTACTTCTTTGAGCTCTATCAGGGCGACGATGCCTTGGCAGTACACGGAAAGGGCGAGGGCATGGCCGCTGCCATGGGTGCGTTCAAAGGCCTGCTGGCCGGACGTCCCGAAGTCACCATGATGAACCCCATCGCGGCCAAGGGTCTCTCGCTCTGACGACCTATCTCGACAAGATCCTCGACGCCCACCGGGCCGAGGCCGCATCCGACCAGCGTTCGCTCGACAAACTGATTGAGCGGGCGGGTTCGATGCCGTCGCCGCGCGGTTTTCGACGAGCACTGGAGCAAGCCGAAGGTCTCGGTGTGATCGCAGAGATTAAGCGCCGCTCGCCGTCGAAGGGCGACCTCAACCCAGGGATCGACGCCGCAACGTGGGCTGCGTCGTACCAGGACGGCGGAGCCACCTGCTTGTCAGTGCTCACCGACAACCCACACTTTGGCGGGAGCATGGAGGATCTCATGGCCGCGTCCGGTGCGGTCGATATCCCCGTTCTTCGCAAGGACTTCACCGTGGCTGCCCACGATGTTGTCGACGCTCGTCTGATGGGAGCCGATGCGGTGCTTCTGATCGTGGCTGCTCTAGATGATGCGGAGTTGGCCGACCTTCACACGCTGGCCATCGAACTTGGCCTCGATGCCCTGGTCGAAACCCATGACGAGGCCGAGGTCGAAAGGGCAATGGCAGTCGGGGCCAACACCGTTGGGGTGAACCAACGGGATCTCGTGACCTTCGAAGTCGATACCGAACGGGCCATCCGGGTTGGCAACAGTCTGCCCGAGCACGTGGTGCGAGTTGCCGAGTCAGGGGTGAAAGGGCCACTGGATGCTGCCCCGCTTCGCGAGGCCGGCTACCACGCAGTCTTGGTGGGTGAATCGCTGGTGACGTCGGGTGATCCCACCGCAGCTGTGGCCGAGCTTCGTCAGGTATAGCGGCGCTCGAAGGCTGACAATCCGCCGCCCCGGCACGAAGGGCTCAGTACAGTAGGACGGTGGACGACCGGCGGCTGTTCGTAAAGATCTGTGGCATCACCTCTGAAGACGATGCCCTGCTCGCGGCGGCCATGGGAGCGGATGCAATCGGCATGATCTTTGCTGCGTCATCTTCTCGGATAACCAAGGGACGGGCTCGGGACATCGTGCGTCGCCTGCCGCCCGAGGTTCTTTCGGTTGGCGTCTTCCGGAATGAGAGCAGGGAACGGGTGGTGGCCATGGCCAACGATGTCGGGTTGCGTGCGGTGCAACTCCATGGGCATGAGACGCCCGAGGACACCCGCTGGGTCGCCGAGCGGGTTCCCAACGTGATTCGAGCCTTCGGAATCGGTGACCCGGCGCTGGCCCGGATCGGAGAGTACGGCGAGGTCCGACTACTTGTCGATGCCCCCGAGCCCGGGAGCGGCAAGACGTTCGACTGGAATGCACTGGCCTCCGACCCTCCGGATCGGGGGTACATCCTGGCCGGCGGTCTCGATCCCCAGAACGTTGAGCGGGCTATCCGAGCGACAGCCCCGTGGGGCGTTGACGTCAAGAGTGGGGTAGAGGCCAAAGCAGGCGTGAAGGATCCAATGAAGGTGAAGGAATTCGTCGCCACTGCGAGGGCGGCAGCTCTTGCCACCGCGGCACCGGAGCCGTCCGGAGACATGAGTCCTTACAACTGGGCCGAGGACTCACTGTGAACACCAAACCCGGCCCGAGGGGACCAAACCCAGACGACTGCGAGCTTTGCGCAGCCGACCGGTTCACTCACTGGTACTACGAGGACGAGCACTGCTGGGTCGCCGACTGCGAGGTCTGCGCAGTCCCGATGGTCGTATGGAACGATCACGGGACCGAGCCAACCGATGAAGCCGTTGAACACATGATGGCCAAGCTCAACAAGGCAGCTGCCGGACGGTTCGGCGACGTCGGCTGGAAGATCGATCGAACAATGCGCCAGGTTCCCGAGCACTTCCACGCCCACGCCCGCGACGCCGATTGGTGGGGGCAGCGTTTCCGGCGGCCGATGTCGAAATACACCGGCGTCGGCGGAGAACGTCACGAGCACGGGAATCCCATCGGCACCTGACCGGTTTGGTGGGCATGCGTCGATTTCTCGTCCTGCTCCTTGCTCTCGGTCTGACAGCGGCCGCCTGTGCTGATTCCAGCGATGAGGGATCGGAGGGTTCGGAGACCACGACCGCCAGTGAGGCGGATGAAGCTTCCAACTCGGAAGAAGAGCAATCCGGTGACGACGCCGCTGACAACGGGTCCGACAGCGACACCGCGCCGAGTGAGGTCGCCAGTCCCGACCCAGACTTCGACTACACCACGGTCGACTACGACGCCGAGCCCGGTGCCAACGCCCTCTTCGGCGATCGATCAAACCCGATTTTCCCGCCGCCCTTGGTGCCGATCGCTGACATTGTTGGTGGCGGCCCGCCACCGGATGGCATCCCCTCCATCGATTTCCCCGAGTTCGTTTCGGTCGCCGAAACCACCTTCATGGAGTCAGATGGCGAGCCGATCGTGGCCGTCACCGTCGACGGGGTCACCAAGGGTTATCCCATTCGCATCATGACCTGGCACGAGATTGTGAACGATGTCTTCGCTACTCCGTCCGGTGATGTCCCGGTGACCGTGACGTATTGCCCCCTCTGCAACTCTGCGTTGGCCTACGACCGCAGGGTCGGGGACAGGGTGCTCGACTTCGGGACCTCGGGCGAGCTCTATCAATCGGCCATGGTCATGTATGACCGGCAAACCCAGTCGCTGTGGTCCCACTTCCTTGGTCAGGGCATTGTTGGTCATTACGCCGGGCTACAGCTGGAGTTCGTGCCAGCCCAAACCTTGAGCTGGGGGGCGTTCAAGGATTCCTTCCCCGATGCCATGGTGGTTGACCAGGCCAAGACCGGACACGAACGTTCCTACGGCAACAACCCCTACGCAGGCTACGACGAGGAAACGTCCGGTCCCTTTCCCGGCTTTGTGACCCAGGAAATCGATGATCGGCTTCTGGACAAAGAACGGGTCATTGGTATCCGCGACGGTCAGAACGCAGTGGCGCTGGAACTCGATGTGCTGGCCTCGGTCGGAGTAGTAGCCGTCACCGACAACGACTGGAACTACGTGGCCTTCTTCCAGGATGGGCTGGTGAGCGCTTTGGATGCCTCGAGCATCAAAGATGGTCGCCAAGTCGGCCAAACCGGCGTCTTCGTGGCCGAGGCTGGCGACGGCACAGCTCTGACCTTCACCGCCACCGACGACGGGTTCGTCGATGACCAGACCGGCTCGACCTGGTCCATAACCGGCGCAGCTACCGACGGGCCGCTGGCGGGGGAGCAGCTAACCGCGCTCAGCCACGTCGACACCTTCTGGTTCGCCTGGTCGATCTTCCAGCCCAACACCACCATCTGGGGCCAGTAACTCGGGCCTGTGCGGGTAATCCGCCACTTGCTAATCACATCCATGTAACTTCTGGTCGCAGATAACTCCAGCGATTGGGACGACGTGATAGCAACAGGACCAAGTGGCGGACAGAACCAGCGACGCACCTCTTTAGGGCTTCGACTTTGGGTAGCAATGGGTGTGATGTTGGCGTTCGCGCTGCTCGCAGCCAACGTCTACTCCAGCAACCTCGCTTCGGCGGAGATTCTGGAACTGGGTGCAGGCGATGCAGCCGTTCCCGCTCCCGCAGCGGTAGCGGCGCCAGCATCGGCTGAGTTTCAGGCAGCACAGTTGCCTGCGCCGGCAGCCTTGGCCCAAGTCGAGAAGTGCTACTCGCCGCCCGCTGCATCTCGAGACGAGATTCTCGAAGGTGTTGCGTACACACTTTCGCTTCCGGCATTCGACACCTCTCTCGGCACGCTGGTATCAGCCTCGACCTCGACATCGATGTCTCTCCGCTTCGAAGGCACGATCGAGCCTCAGCCCACGGTCACTCAACCGATCACCGTGAATGCCGATGCCTTTCTGATCGCAGCCAATATGGCCGGGCCGTTCGGCGCAGAGTTTGGTGTGTCGAACACCTCGTACTCGTTCGGTCAGATAGGGCCAGTTCCGGTCGGAACCCAGGAGCCCTACGACGTGTCAGGGATCGTGGGCTCGAACACCGCCTCGTATAGCACCGGACTTAGCGCTTTCACTGGAGGGCCGTTGAACTACAGCGCCACCGCTACGGGCTTTGCAACTTTTGTCAGTACAGCTGGC
>CALHBU010000407.1 GCA_937930655.1 uncultured Acidimicrobiales bacterium
GTATCCGAGGGTGGTGACACGAGTGAACGGAACCTGGCACTGGTCTGCCGCTTCCATCACACACTCCTCCATCAGGTTGGTTGGGTCATCTACCGAGACCCAACCACCGGCCAACTCCACACCCGAAGCCCCTGAGCTAGGTAGGGGTTCACTCCTCGCCCGGCCGGACCAAGCCCGACTCATACGCCAGCACCACAAGTTGTGATCTGTCGCGTGCCCCCAGCTTCTGCATGACCCGGCTCACATGGGTCTTGGCCGTTAGCGGGCTCATCATCAGTTCGTCGCCGATCTCGGCGTTGTTCAGCCCGCGCCCAACCTTGGCTAGAACCTCCTTCTCTCGCTCGGTGAGACTCTCGAGCTGTTGGTCGCCACCGGACGTATCTGGCCGAGCGGCGAATTCAGCGATCAAGCGTCGAGTGACTCCCGGTGACAGCAGCGCATCGCCATCAGCCACCACCCGAATGGCGGCCAAGAGCTCGGTTGGTGCCGTGTCCTTCAACAGAAACCCGGACGCCCCTGCTCTGAGCGCGTCGTAGACGTACTCATCAAGATCGAAGGTGGTCAGGATCAACACTTTCACGCCGTCGTTGGCCGGGTCGTCAACGATCTGTCTGGTGGCATCGATCCCACCGAGCACCGGCATCCGGACATCCATCAAAACCACGTCCGGACGGCTGGACCGAACCAACGACACCGCCTCGGAACCGTTGGCCGCCTCACCCACGACCTCGAAGCCGTCCTCAGCGCCAACCAACGCACCGAAGCCTCGGCGCACCAGCTCTTGATCATCAACGATGAGAACCTTGATGAGCGGGGCATCTGGAGGGGCCGTCATGAACTCGTTCGATGATACGGAAGGACAGCGACTACCAAGAAGCCGCCTTGGGGCTGGGGCCGAGCTTCGAGCGAACCACCAAGTGAAAGCGCCCGCTCGGTCATGCCGATAATGCCCGCACCGGGCTGTAAATCTGGTTGGCTCGTCCGGTCGGAAAGCTCGGCGCTTGATTCGTTGGTCACCCGCAACGTCACAGCATCGCCAGCATGGTCGAGCTCCAGCTCCGCGCTGACGGCACCGGCGTGACGAGCAACGTTGGTAAGCGCCTCCTGGACAATTCGGTGAACGGCGACAACGCAGGCGTCTGATGCAGTTGGCGGAAACTGGCCGGAGGCCGAGATTCGAAGATCGAGACCAGCAACCGCCGCTTGAGCTTCGGCTGCGCTGAAGTCATCGGGATCGGTTGGCACTGGTAGTAACTCGGCGCCTTCGTCGGCCCGAAGGACGCCGACCATCGAACGCAGTTCTTCCAGCGACGAACGGCCGGCGGTGTTGATGGCGTCGAGGGCCTCACGAGCCTGTTCGAGGTCACGGTCGAGAAGGTGAGAGGCCACACCGGATTGCACCGCGATGACCGAGAGCCCATGGGCCACAACATCATGCAGGTCTCGGGCGATTCGAAGCCGTTCGGCTTGGACCCGGGCGACGGCCTCGGTCTCTATTCGATCCTCCAGCCGCCGCTCCCGATTTCTGACCGCATCACCAACCGCCACCGCCAGGAGCATCTGGGCAGCTTCGCCGAGAAACTCGGTGATGATCTGGTCATCTCCCACCAGAGCAACGCCGGCCGCCACCACGGTGCCCGCCACTGCGGAACCAATCAGGACGGGCCGGCGATCGCTGTGGCGAGCCAGGGTATAGAGGGCCAGGGCAGCAGCCGGAGAAAGCGCCATCTCGTTCTCGCCCACCCACGCCACCAAGAGCCTGGCAATGAGGACGACGGCAAGGACCGGCACCGCATGCTTGCGTCGGACGATCAGGGACAGCGCTGCCACAACCGCCAACCCGATCAGCGGCAGCGCTGAACCAGAGGCGTTCTCGTTTATCAGTGCACCGACTGCAAACGCTGCGGCCCCCACGGCCAACAAGGCGTCGATCACTCTCGATCGATCAGGATTCGCAGTCACCTACTGAGTGTCTCATCCCAACTCAGCGGCGGCGTCCTCCTCCGGGACCCTTCCCACTGTTCTTCCCTACTCCCGCGGGAGTAGGGAAGAACCGACCGAGGGCCGATTCGCCCTTTGCCAATGGCGTTCACCATGACGTTATGACCTCGACCAACCGCCCCGAGACGATCCCAGCCGCCACCTCTTCATCGTCACGGGCTCTCTTGAGACGGCGGAGCAGTTGGCTACAACTAGCGGTCGGCGGCCTCACGCTGGTTGCACCTGCGGTGATCGCGGTCGCCGCTCTGGCCCGCTTGACCGGCCAGATCACAACAGACGAAATGGTGGAGTTGGCTCTGGGAGCGGGCGAAAACCCCGGCACCTTCACCTTCGCTGCCATGTTTCTGGCGTCCCCGATCCAGTGGCTGACCGGACGGTCCCAGGTACGGATCAGAAAGTTCCTTGCCGTGGTCTTCTACGGGCTGGCGGTCAACAACTTCGTCATGTTCATCATCGAACGAGGCCAGGACGCAGATCTGCAAGAACAAGGCGGCTTGCTTTCAGAGATCGCCCGTTCCCCCTTCTTATTGGCCGGTTCGGTAGCCCTGCTCCTGGCCACTCCCCTCTTTCTAACCAGCAGCCGCTGGTCTCAACGCACGCTGGGAATGCGTAAGTGGAGGCTCCTGCACCGTCTTACCTACGTGGTCGCCGTAGCTCTGGCGCTCCATGTCCTGCTCATTCCCGATATCGGGCCCGACACCATCCTCTTGGCCATGGGGTTCATCGCCAGAATCCCAGCCGTCCGAGTCCGTCTCGTTGCTCGAGGAAAGAAGCGAAAGGAAACCTCGGAGCACGAACCAGAGCAGCTCAGTCCAGCAATGGCTGGAGTTGTTTGATCAACCGTTTTGTGGACGACACCACAGACCCGGTGCCACCCGCCATGGCCCACCGCATCATCATGGCGTCGATGCCCCCAAGGTAGGCCCCAGCCAGGATCGCTCCCTCCTCGCCATTGTGATCACCGAACCGGTCAACCAGGCCGACCATCCGGCCTAGCCAAGCGGTGGTGGCGACACCGGCGGTGGCCAGGCTCGGAGCCTCTTCCAGCACCTTGAAGGCCGCTCTGACCCTGTCTCTGTTGGCGTCGATGTGGGTCGACACGGCCAAGGCGGTCACCGCGAAGGCCTCGGCCAGGGTGGCGTCGTCAGGTAGCTCATTCGCGGCGTCGTCGAACGCCTCGAGCCACCGGGTCGGAACTTCGAGCACCACGTCCTCTTTGGTGGGAAAGCGACGGTAGGCGGTGCTCCGGCTCACGCCGGCGGCGGTGGCTATCTGCTCCATGGTGACGTGGCTGTAGCCATGCTTGGCAAAGAGGGCGAACGCTGCTTCGACGAGATCGTCCCGGGTCTGAAGATGACGACGTTCGCGAAGTCCGGCCACCGGACCATTCTAGACCTCCCGGTGACAACTGACACGTTGACTCAAAGTGAGACTATGTGTCAGATTTGAGACATGCCCTCTCCCCCGCTCAGCGAACTCCTGCTCACCGAACTCGAGCTCGACGACGCCCTTCCTGACGCGCCGTTCTCGGAACATCACACTCGAGTCGTCGACAGGCCGATCGTTGAGGTCTGGCCTGAATGTCTGGCCGTCACCGCCCGGGAGATCAAGACACTGGGTCCGCTGATGGCGCTTCGAACCCTTCCGAGTCGTTTCGGGTCAAGCCGCACCGTCACCGCCTCGGCCCCGGTTCCTCTTCTCGATGTCTTCGTCGATGAAGGGTTCGTGTTGCTACGCAAGGACGAGACGCCTGCTGACGGGCGAGCAGTCGTGCTCTTTGGTGCTGTCAGCCGTTTCTGGTCAGTGGCTCACAACGCGCCGCTCCCCTTCGACAACCCCCAAGCCTTGCTCGATTTTGACCAACCGAACTACGGCAAGACGGTGTGCCGCCTGCAAGCGGTCGACCTCGGCGATGGGACGACACGCATCGAGACCACCACCCTGGTCACCGGAACCGACGCTGCCAGCATCAAGAAATTCCGGCCGTACTGGCTGATCATTCGGGGCCCTAGCGGTCTGATCCGTAGAAGCTGGTTGGCCGCCATCGAGCGCCGGGTACGCGCACGCTGAGTTGGCCGCTCTGTTGGTCGGCGAGAATCAGTTAGTCGGTGAGAACCAGCCGATCGACGACCAGGCCGGGCACCATGACCTGTTCGGCCGGCAGCCAACCAACATCGAAGAGCTCGCCAACCTCGACCACGACGGTGTCGGCCGCATAGGCCATCGTCTCGTTGAAGTTCCGCTCACCGTCGACCCATGAGAGATTCCCGAGCGGGTCGGCAATCGATGCTCCGATGAGGGAAACGTCGGCCCGGAGTGCAGTCTCGAGAACGCAGGTTTTCCCGTCGATGACCCGGGACTCATCGGTTGAACGAAAGCGTCCAACCATCCGCTCCTCGACATAGAACGCCGGAATGCCGGCACCGCCAGCCCGTATACGTTCAGCCAGGATGCCTTGTGAGCACAGCTCGACGGTCATGGACCCCTCGGTGAATCGTTTCTCGAACCAGGAGGCAGCCCCCACCCGACCGGCGTAGGAGCCGAAGGTGGTGATGATGTGACTGACTGATCCTGCCTCGAACAGCGGCTCGACGGGACCCGAGCCAGTGATAATGAGCGTGAGATTCTTGGGGCCACGTCGAGCCAGCGCCGCAATCAAGTTGTGGGGAGCGGCACAGTCGCCCCAGCCGCCAACCAACAGCGTGCTGCCGTCGGCGACAACATCGACAGCATCCTCAGCCAACATGATCTTGCTCACGAGAAACGCACCTCGGCGTCGGTCGCGGCAACAACATCCTCCGCGGCTACCCCTGGGGCCAAGGCCTCAGCGACGAAGCACTCGCCATCGGGTCGAAACCAGCCGAGCTCAGTGATCACCAGATCGGCGGCACGGGTTGGCCCAATGGCCAGGCCGGTCCGGTGAACCAGACGGGGTCGGCCATCGTTGGTTGTGTGCTCGATGGCCACCAGAACTCGTCGGGCCGATGCAGCCAACTCCGGAGAACCTCCGGGACAGCCCGAACCCATCTCTGCGCTCTGAAAGTTGGCCATGAACCCGGTGGCTTCCACCTCGAACGCTCCCAGCACGGTGACATCAAGAAGGCCGTTGCGGACCAGCGCAAACGATCGGCTGTGGTCCCCCATGAAACCGCCGGGTCGCATCCGGTAGGTCGAACCGAAGAACGACAGCACCGGTGAGTCCGAGGGACCGAAACGATCCGAGCCAAAGCCAACCACACCATGCTCGGCATGAAAGGTGATGCCCCGCTCGTCGGGCACGTGATGAGGAACCAAGCCGGGCACCCCGATGCCGACGTTCACCACGGTGTTGTCTTCGAGCCGCGACGCCACCATGGCGGCTAGCTGTTCTCGTCGGTCTTCCGTTGTCCCCGTTACGGCCGAGCTGTCCATAACCGAGACACTGGCAGGCCCGGGCAGTCAGCGTCGACTTCGACCGACCGGGGGCCGAACTGTCAGGATGCGGGCATGGATCTCTATGACGTGATGCGCACCACTTTTGCTGCCCGGGAGTTCACCGACGATCCGGTCCCGGACGAGGTTTTGCACCGCATCTTCGACAACGCTCGTTTCGCTCCTTCCGGCGGTAACCGGCAGGGCCAGAAAGTCATCGTCGTCCGCGATGCCGAGCGAAAGAAGCAGCTGGGTCTGCTGTGTGAGCCAGCACTACGGATCTACGACCAGCAGCGCAGTGCGGGTGAGAGTCCGTGGAACTCGATCGTGCCATCGAAGGTCGACCCTGAAGCGGCCAAGCAGATCCCTACCGAGGCGCTCCCGATGTTCCGGGCCATGGACAAGGTTCCGGTGGTGTTGATCGTCGTGGTCAACCTCAAAGT
The DNA here is from genome assembly GCA_937930655.1 of uncultured Acidimicrobiales bacterium. GTDB lineage: Bacteria > Actinomycetota > Acidimicrobiia > Acidimicrobiales > SZUA-35 > JAHECQ01. Next base: position 5,856 of record CALHBU010000407.1, read on the forward strand.
GGTCGCCTCGATGGACAAAGAACTGGACCGGGTCGGCGTCATCAGTGGCGGCTCGATCTACCCGCTGGCATGGAACATCATCCTGTCAGCCAGAAACGAAGGCTACGGCGCGGCGCTGACCACGCTGATAGCGAGCGCCGAACCACAAGTTCAGGAACTCCTCAACCTCGAATCGCACGAAGCGGTGGCCGCGTTGCTCCCCCTCGGCAAGCCGGTCAAGCAGCTAACCAAGCTGAAGCGAGTGCCGGTGGAGGATTTCGTGGTGACCGAAACAGGTGACGGCGCGCCGTTCGAAGTCTGACGACGGACGTGCCACCAGCATGAGCACCGACCGGGTCGTACTCCTTGCCTACGACGGAGTGGCGGGCGACGAGGCCCAGGCTCTCGTGGAAATCCTCGACACCGGCGGCGTCCCGATTGTGATTGCCAGTGTCGGGGCAGCGGCCGTTACCAGCTTTCACGGTCATGTCACGCCGGAGCTGACCGCAGCCGAGCTCGGGCCCTGTGCCGCTCTGGTGGTGCCCGGAGGCATGGGGGTGCAGTCGGCCTCCAACGATCAGGTTCTACTGGCCGCCATCCGTCAGCTTGGCGAGAACGCCACGTGGCTCGGCAGCACCTCCACCGGTTCAGTTGTGTTGGCCGCAGCCGGCCTCATCGACGGAGCAACGGTCACGACCCATTGGCTGGCCAGCGATCTGATGCAGCACCACGACGTCGAGTTGTCGACGAAGCCATTCGTCGAACACGGCCGATGCCTGACCGCCGCTGGGTTGGCCTCCGCCGCCACGTTGGCCTTCCGATTAGTGGCTGCCATCGCCGGCATCGAGAACGAACAGCGAGCCCGAGATCACTACAAACCGGGAGCTCCATCCGACCCTCGATACGAACGACCAAACCGATGGTGGAAGGCGCTTGGTCGGAAGCGGATCCAGAACGCGGTTCACCCCATCGATCCCGAACACGTCGCCGAGGTGGTTCTGCTCGATATCCACCAGCGACGACAAGTCGACGGGTAGCTTTTAGCCATGACTGAACCAGGAGCAGAGATCGTCGCTTTTCCTGATGGTGCAGTCATCGACCTGCGAGACCCAACCGTTGCCGACGGCTTGGCCGATGTCCTCAACCAGGTCAGCGATCTTGGCGAGCGAACCGGGGCAGCGGAAGCCAAGGCCGAAGCGGCGTTCCATGATCGCTTGGCCGCCACCGGCAAGCTTCGGCGAATCACCGCTGAGGTCGAGCAAGAGCGAGCCGAACGCCACCGACTCGAGGTCGACAACGCTGCTCTGGTACGAGAAAACAACGTTCGACTCGATCAGATTCACCACCTCAGCGCAGAACTCGATCGCACCCGCCAGGCCAACAACGAGCTCGTCACCGCGACCGACGATCTGATCGCTTGGCTACAGAACGAACTCAGCCAGAAGCAAAAGGCGAACCACACGCTCGAAGCTCTCATCAACAAACGGCAGCGCCGTAACTTCGAACGTCTGATGGAAGGCCCGGCTGACCCAACCCCGCAGTAGAGCCGGACAGTACGCGTGTCGCTACGTGGTGGTAGAGCTCGTTGGACACGCTACGCGGTCGAGAAATGTGGGTTTTCGGTCAAAACGTCGGACCGATCGGTAGATTCTCAAACTATGGCGCGGGAAATGGTGGGCATTAGGGAAGCCGTTCGCGGCTGGGATGTCTCAGAGCGAGCTCTGAGACGCCGGCTGGCGACGGGTGAGATTGACAACTCCGAGCGAGCCGACGACGGCAGCTGGTTGTTGGCGAGCGAATGGCTCGACGACGAGTTCGACCGAAGTGTCATCGATCTTCGCGATCCGGTGGTGTCTGACGGTTTAGCCGCAGTGCTGTCCGAACTCAGCGGCATGACCGAGAAGGTCAACGTCGCTGAGGTGCGAGCGGCGGTGGCCGAGTCTCAGGCCGAGCACGCAATCGTCCGACTTCGGACGGTGACCGATCAGCTCGAACAGGCCCAGACCGAGAACCAGCGGCTCCAGGTCGATTATCAGGAACTCCAACGGGAGCTGGCAGTTAAGAGCGACCGCCTGGTTCGAGCCGAGGCCGAGGTTGACCGAGCATGGGCCAGCTGGTCCGAAGCCGAGACCCTCCTGAAAGAGCAGGCCGTTGTGTCCGATGAGAAGATCGGCAACTTGGTGAAACAACGGGACAAAGTGCACCAAAAGTTGCGCTTGGCCGAGTCACTCACCGCCCGTCGGAAACGTCGCTTCTACGATCAAATGGCAACTCAGATCGACAACGGCGGCAAGTGAGGCCCAGCCTGGTCACGTGATCCTGGCGGCCGACCAACTTGTTGCTCATGTCTCGGCCATCGAGGCGGCGGTCGACGCTACGCCCGGGATCGATCACTGGTGTTCGGGCCCCGACTGGGTGCTTCCCGTGTTAGACGGCTTCGCCGCCGATGCGACACCTCTCGTCATTCGCACTGACGATGGTTATGCCCTTCTGGCCAGCTATCCATCGGAGGATGGCTCGAGCTTCATCGCTGGCTTCGAGCCGTTGTGGGGATTCGCCTGCCCGCTCGTCGGTCCTCGACCAGATCTCCTTGCCGCCGAGGTCGCCGTAACGCTTGGGGCCAGATCGGATTGGCACCGGCTGATCCTTCCCGGACTACCGGCAGACGGACAGCTGGCCAGAGTTCTGGCCAGCCCCCTGTCTGCTTTGGGCACAGTTGGTGCTGCCGCCGGCATAACTCGAGTGGTCACGACCGTCGAGAACTTCGATCAGTGGCTCGGCCGACGGTCGCGTTCGTTTCGTCGGAACCTACGTCAAGCAGAGCGACGGGCATCCGAAGAGGGTCTCACCTTCGAGACCGTGTCAGAACATCCCCAGCTGATGGACCGTCTTCTGGCCATCGAACGTCTCGGTTGGAAGGGCCAACAGGGCGACGGCATCACCTCACCGTCGATGACCACGTTTTATCGGGCCATGATCAAGCGCCTCCAAGCGGCCGATCGATGTCGAGCCGTCGTCGCTCAGCTGGACGGAACCGATGTCGGTTTCATCCTGGGAGGAGAACGCGGCCGTCGGTATCGGGGACTCCAACTGAGCTACATCGAGTCGGTCAGGCACCTTTCTGTCGGTCACCTGCTTCAGCTACAGGAGGTTCGACGCGTCTGCGAATCACCATCCATCGATCTCTACGACCTGGGGATGGAAATGGACTACAAGACCCAATGGGCCGAGGATCACGAGGCGTCGATTACCCTCGTCGTTGATCGAACATCGGCAGGCTAGGTTCTGGTTGTGATCGACATTGGAAGCGTTGGCATTTGGCAGGGAGTACTCGACGGGCATCCGGCATCAGCCGTCCGGGAGACAGTCGCTGAGTTGGACGAACTCGGCTGGCCATGTCTGTGGATTCCCGAAACCGTTTCCCGGGACCCGTTCGTCTCGGCCGGCATCATGCTCGGAGCGTGCGACAACATGAAGGTCGCCACCGGTATCGCCAGCATTTGGGCCCGCGACGCCATGACCACCGCCAACGCCACCAAGACACTAAACGAGGCCTATGACGGGCGCTTCCTGCTCGGACTAGGAGTAAGCCACCACACCATTACCGAGTGGGTACGCAAGCACGACTATTCCAAACCACTCACCCACATGCGGGAGTATCTGGAGCGGATGGACAAGTCGATGTTCAAGGGGGTCGAGCCCGCGGTCCCGCCCAGCGTCGTCATCGCCGCACTGGGGCCGAAGATGTTGGCTCTCTCTGCCGAATTGGCTGACGGGGCCCATCCCTACTTCGCTCCTGTCGAACACACCGCCGTTGCCAGAGAAGCCGTCGGGCCGGACAAGATGGTGGCGACCGAGCAGATGATCGTGCTCGAGACCGACCCGAGCAAGGCCAGGGAAATCGCCAGGGGTCAGATGGCCGTGTACCTCGGCCTTCCCAACTACGCCAACAACCTGAAGCGGTTCGGGTTCACCGACGACGAGATCACGAACGCCGACGACCGACTGGTGGATGCCATCGTGGCGTGGGGATCCATGGATACTGTTGTCGAACGGGTGAAAGCCCAGCACGACGCCGGGGCGAACCACGTGTGCGTTCAGGTGCTTCAGGACAACAACTCGATTCCCATAGAGGCGTGGCGCGAGCTCGCCTCTGCCCTGCTCTGATCAGAGGACCGACGACGTGACACAGACCACCGTCTATCTGCTGGCTGCCGGGGGCCTCATTCTGGGGCTCATCGGCGTTGTCATCGATCGGATCAATTTCCCCCAGCGTCGATTTGTGGCAAAGGGACTACGGGTCGACGCCAACGGCGCGCCGACCCGGGACAGAACCGGTGCTCACATCATCGACCTCGAGGAGCCGACCGACTCGTGATCAAAAAGCTCCTAGCCCGGATCAAGGCCCACAACGTTGTGATCATGGCAGCTGGCATCGCCTTCTACGCCACCTTGGCCCTGGTACCGACCCTCATCGCTCTGGTCTCGGTGTACGCGCTGGTAACTGACCCGAACGAGATCGCCGACCAGATCAACGGTCTCACCGAGAGCATGGACCCCGACACAGGAAAGCTTGTCACCGAGCAGCTTGAGACAGCGGTTACCGAGGCCAAGGGCAGCGGGTACGTCGCGCTGGGCATCGGCATCGTTCTTGCGCTGTTCTCGGCATCGGGGGCGGTCCAGAAACTCATGCTGTCGATCAACATGGCCTACGGGGCCATAGAGAGTCGCAAGGGCTGGAAGGTCCGTGGTCTGGCCTATCTCTTTACCGCCGGTGCCATTGTCGGTGTGGTGATCATCACCTTCCTGCTGGGTGCGCTGCCCACGGTGATGGAAGAAGTTGGTCTCTCCGGTCCGACCCAGACCATTCTCAACGTCCTTCGGTTCCCGTTGCTGGGGCTGGCCATGATCGGCGGTCTCACCATGCTGTATCGCTTCGGACCGGACCGGGACCCGAAGACACCGTGGAAGAACCCCGGGGCCATCGCTGGCACCATCGCCTTCCTTCTCTTTGCCGGACTGTTCGCCCTCTACTTCTCGTTTGCCGGTGGCATGCCAGCGTCCTACGGCATTCTTGGCTCTATTGCCGCCATCATCATCTTCTTCCAACTGGCAGCAATCGCCGTGATCATCGGCGCCGAAGTGAATGCAACGATCGAACAGAGTGCGACCCTGGCTCTCGGCGCCACTCTGCCCGACGGAACCCCTGCTCCCGCCGGCACGGTTCTCCCCGACGGCACGGTGGTTCCTGCCGCTCCGGCCGAACCGATCGGATTGGGCAAGGCCATCGCAGGGCTGGCCGCCATTTTCGTCTTCGGCCGCAGCGGAGGCTGATCCCGAACGCGAACGAGCCACCCCGAAAGGGTGGCTCGTCCTACAACATCGACCCGCTGGCCGATACTTCGCCTCTGGGCGGGTCGGCAAACCAGCAAACCCGACAGAGTCGGGCTGACTGTGACCCGTCTGCTAGTTGGCGTTTACCGCCTGCGCGACCCAGTTGACCGTGCCGATGTCGGCCAGGTTGTTACTGGAGCCGATGCCAGCTGAGATCGAGATGGCACCGAAGATTTCGTCGCCGGGGCTAACGGTGACGGTTCCGGTCTGGGAATTGAGAGGATTAATGACACCGGTGTTGGCATCGACCACGATGGGGTTGAGGTTCCAACCGCTGCCCGCTGTTCCCGGGAACCCGGGGAAAACCACCTCGGGGCCGGCGATTGGGCTCGAAAGGTCCGAGATGTAGATTCGGGCCGAGCGGTCAGTCCAGTCACCAGTTGCGTTGGCCGAGGCGACGAGAGTCACGTCGAGAGGCACATTGCAGGTGTTCTGGTATCGGACGACGTCGGTGTAGGTCACCCGGTCGCCGACCATGCCACGGATGGTGAGCTTCTCTTCCAGAAGGTTGGCGCCATCAACTGCGATGGTGTTCGACAGTCCGTCGAACGTTGCGTTCGGATCATCGGGATCGGCGGCGTTGTAGCTGCCGATGTCGTCACCCGCGACCTTCACGAAACAGGCATCGCCAGTGACGATGTCGGCCTCCATGAAGTTCTGAACCACGAGCGAGGCGAATGCCGGGGTGGCAAACACCATGGCTGCGCTGGCAAGCAGCGCGCTGCGGCGGGAAATGCGTCCTTTGTTCATACTGGATCTCTTTCTTTGCGACGTGCGGGGTCACGCACTGGTTGCTGGTTTGGTCTGCGTTGAGAAGCACCTCGCCGCTCAACAACTGTTGTTTTCCGTCCGGATTCATCCGAGCGGTCTGGCTCGGGTCGGAACCCGAGATAGATCACGGTGGCGGCGATGACGCCAGCGGCGGTCTGGGCCATAATCCAGCCATCGATTGTGGGGGTGTCCATCAGATGACGGATGTACTGGAAGCCCACGAGAAGACCTGACATGAGAAGCCCGGCCGACCAGCCATCGAGGAGCTGTTGCTCCCGCCGGTGGCGCACCAGACCAAGGAGCACCATGGCGCAGGTGAGAACCACGGCAAACACGGTGGCCCAGGTCACGATCCGGACGAAGGTGATCCGGGGGGCCAGGATGGTCACATAGGGGATGAACTTCAGGAAGAACCTGATCTGCAAACTGCCGCCAAGCCAGTTGGCGATGACCAACGAGCCGAGCGCCTGTCCGAGAAAGAGGGTGGTGGCGGCTCGGAGAACGCCCCGAACCATCGGCGTGTAGTCCTCTTCGACCTCGCCTATTTCCTCCTGCACCGTCTCGGGGGCAAGTGGTTCGATCGATGGCTTGGGCAAGCGGTACTGCATTGAGCGATCGGTTCGTCGCCGCGTACCCCTGGTACGGGGGTCGGGCGTGCCAGCCAACGGATCGTTCAGTCGAGTGGGCTCTTTGGGTCGAACAGGCGCGTTGGGGACACCAAGGGGAGAGCTGGTGTCAGGGCGCATACTTCCCTCATCGGCAACACCGGCATTCTCCTGATCAGAAGAGGCCTCGCGAAGATCCAATTGAGTCTTTCGACCTAGTTCATCAGCCAGACGGCCGGCTTTCCTTTCAGTCGCCTTCATCAGCCACCTCAATCGTGATGGTGTCGGCCGTATCGGCACAGCGGAGGATCCGAGCACAGATGGCCGCCACGTCGGGAGCCTGTCCAACGTCACCGGGATCGAGCCCGTTCGGGCGGTAGTCGACAACCGCAACACCGATGATTTCTCCGCCGCCGTTCAGTAGCGGGCCCCCTTCAAAGAAGGTCCCGACACTTGCCGTGTGTTGCAATCCGCTGGCCGAAAGGTCGAGGAGTACACCGGGCGAGGCAGTGGCTCCTTGCCCGCCCACACCACTCAAGGCAAACAGGCGGCCCCCCAGGCTGTTTGTCTGTTCTGAGGCCGAGGCCATCTCGAGCAATGGGATCTCGATCTCAGTTAGGAGAAGAGCGAGGCCATGATCGACATCCCACGCCCAGACGACGGCGGGCACCCGTTCACCATCCTTGACCAGCTCGATCGTCGGCCCCGGTTGGGCCGTCCCGGCCCGGACGACAGAAAGGCTGGTCACCAATGCGGTGCCGCCGTTGTGACCGGTGATGGCAAACGCGCTACCTACCACGTCTCGTCCGGCCTGATCCTTTGTCTCAACAGCCCAGACCGAAGGCCCGGCCAGGGCAGGAAGCTCGATGACTCCGCGAGCATCGGTGGTGTACTCACCGAGCGGTGCCAACTCGTCTCGAATCTGATCGACGGCGTCGACTCGAAGATCGTCGAGCGAGGTCGAAGCGTCGTTGAACTGCTCATCAAAGCCATCGACGAAGCGAGAAACCTGGCGTTCGTTCTCGGCCAAACGATTGTCGTAGAAGGCGTAGAAGGCAGCACCGGCAAAGGCGGCGCCGATTCCCATGCACATCAGCATGGTGGCGATCCCAATGACGGTCCTGGGAAGTATCCGGTGGCGCCTTTTCTCCCGGCCCGGGGAGAGCGGCACAAAGCCCTTTCGACCCCAATGACGACTGGCTCGCCACTGAGCGATGCGGCCTGGTGGTTTGACGAAGGGGGCCACGCCACCGATCTTCTTCTTGCCCCGGAAGCCCCCCGGACGCTTCGCCGGTTTCTCGTCGGGCTCGTCGGAGACTTCGAGGGCCAGCACCTCGTCATCGACAAGCTCATCATCGACGGGTGAGTCCAGCTTTTCTAGCAGTTCGCTTCGACGCTTCTTCGAGTCAGTTGTTGTCTTCATTCGTCTGCTTCTCCTGAGCCGCTCGCCGTAGTGCTGGTGCTGTTGTCTGGGTCCGGAGGACCGTTCGGTACCGTCGCCGGTGGCGCGTACATGGGCGGCGCCGGTAGGCCGCCGCCTTCACAAGGGCCGCCGCAGTTAGGAACGAGAACCTGCGGTGAGCTTCGTCCGCCAATCACCGTTGCCTCCTGGCGTCGCACGACGACCTCTTCGCTCGTCTCCACCGGATCTTCAAGCTCACCCGGCACGGGGAAGCCCTCATCGGGGGTACCGGCCAACGCCGCACTCATGAACTGACTGAACGCAATGGCGGGGTGGCTACCGCCGGTCACCCGTCCGACGCCGTTCACGCCATAGAGCGAATCGAGTCGATCGGCGTGGCCCATCCACACCGCGGTAGCGAGTGACGGGGTGTAGCCGACGAACCATGCGGCTCGGTAAGCCTGAGCGGTGCCCGTCTTGCCAGCGATCGAATGACCGCTCACCGCGGCTCGGGGGCCGGTTCCGTCAGTGACAACATCTCGTAGAACGTCGGTGACGTTGTCGGCGACGGCTGCCGACATAACTCTGCGACCGACGGCAGCAGTGTTGTCGATCAGCACGTTGCCGTCGGGATCGATCACCCGACGTATCCCGATCGGGGTCATCGACACCCCGCTATTGGCGAATGTGCCATAGGCCGAAGCCATCTCGAGCGTCGAGCTCTCTACCGCGCCCAGAGCCACGCTCGCCCCGTAGACGCCATCTTCCTCAAAGCGGGTGAGGCCAAGCTCGGTGGCCAACTCGATGGTCGACTCGACCGAGACGTCGGTGACCAACTGTGCGAAAACGGTATTCACTGACGCCCGGGTGGCATCCCGCAAGGTGATGGAACCACGGCTGGCGTTGTCGTAGTTGCTGATGGTGCATTGGGAGCCGTTGCAACCCGGTACCGACCAGGCGGCGGGAGCCGGGTAGACGGTTTCGGGGCCGATGCCCTGCATGAACGCTTCGGCCAATACGAGCGGCTTGAACGAGCTTCCCGGTTGGAAGCCAGTGCTTCCACCAATCGCCAGGTTCACCTGGCTGGCCGCGTAGTCCCGACCACCGACCATGGCCACCACCTCGCCCGTCCGAGGATCCAACGACACAAGGCTCATCTCAATCGGGTACTCGGTATTTCCCAGGCGAGCGGCCACCGCCTCCTCGGCTTCGGCTTGAAGGTACGGGTCGATCGTCGTCTCGATGGTTAACCCACCCCGATAGAGCAGATCGGGACCGAGTCGCTCCAGCAGGGAAGCCTCAACCCAGTCAACAAAGAACGGATGATCAGACGCTCCTTTGAGCGGAGGCGGCGAAACAACGGTCACCGACCCTTCTGGTCGAGCACCCTCGGAGACCAGCCACAGCTGACGAGCAGCATGGCGGTCATACTCGGCCAGGCTGAGATAGCCCTCGTCCAACATGGCCTGGAGCACGACCTTGCGTCGGTCCTCGGCGGCCACGACGTCAACACGGGGCGACAGCTTCGTCGGCGACTGAATGACCCCGGCGAGTGTGGCTGCCTCCGATACATCCAGCTCTGAAACCGGCTTGGAGAAGTAGACCTCGGCCGCGGCGCCGATGCCGTAGGCGCCCGAGCCGAAGTAGACGGTCTCAAGATAGGCAAACAGAATCTCGTCCTTGGTCAGACGGGTCTCTAGCTCTGTCGCCAGGAGCGCCTCTCGGAACTTCCGTTCAAACGTGCGCTCGCCCGAGAGATAGGCGTTCTTGATGTACTGCTGGGTAATGGTCGATCCACCCTGGGCCACCTCACCAAGCTCAAGGTTCACTCTGGCGGCCCGGGCCACACCCTCGAAATCAACGCCGTCGTGTTCCCAGAACCGACGGTCTTCGATGGCAACGACCGCGTTCTTGATGGACTCCGGTACCTCCGATGGTCGGATCTCGACCGTGCGGTCGAAGCCCCGAAACAGGCCGATCTCCCGACCCGAGCCATCAATAACTCTCGAGGGGATCGCCACGATGTTGGGGCGCTGATCAGGCAACTCTCCAGGCAACGGTGCCTTGAAGAGTGTGAGGCCGGCCACCGCCGCGCCAACGGGCGGAACAGCAATCAGAGCCAGGAGGAGTGCGGCGACAACGCGGGTGAGACCATGGGCCAAACCGGTGAGACCGCCAGAGAGATCAGCCATCGGTTCCCTCCCCGTCGCTTCCGTCGCCAGCAGGGTCTTGGGAGCCAGATTCGTCAGGGGCAACTGGACTAGCTTCCAGTGGCGCAATGGTGCAGGGCGGTAGGGCAAAGCCGAAACTCTGGCCATTGATCCGCACAGTCAACGTGTTGGGGCCGGTTTGCTGACATCGAAGCCCGAAACGAGCGGCGCCGTAGCCGTCGGTGGTTACCTGGCTGGCCGAGAGAAGATCGACAGCACCGGTGATTGTTGCCTCCACGCCAAGCCCAGGGCTGGGGGCCAGAATGCGGCGACCGTCCTGATCAATGGCGTCGTAGCCGACGGAAACCGCCACCACCTGCTCGTTACCGACCTCCAACTTCGAGGGCGCAGTGAGTGACACAACCGGACCCTCTCGGGGAGCGACTACCCGAAGCGACACCTCAGCGGACGAGTCCGCATCGAGGAAAAAGACCTCGATGGTCTCGGTAGCGAGCAACCCGGGGAGGTAACTGCGTACTCGGTATCGCCCGCCACGGATTCCCGAAATGCTCCACGATCCCGTGTCGTCAGTACCAACCTCGGCTGCTGCCGAACCGTCGAGGGTGTGTCGTTCGACCAGTACGACCGCCCCCGGCACTACGCCGTTGGGCCCGACAACCGTGCCGCTGATGCTCGACGTACCGCCGACAAGGACAACCCTTTCCGGCGTTGGGCCTGGCCCGGCACTGGTCAGGTCCAACGATGTCAGGCGAGTATCAGGCGCTGGCGGGATAGCGAACGGCGAGGCAGTTCGGGCTTCGGGCTCTATCTCCAGATCCAGACCGTCAAGCGAGAAGTCGAGCGGTTCCCGTTCAGTGGTGTAGGCGTCGACGACAACGGCGCGATTCAGCCACATCATCGTCAGACCACCGAGAAGAAGGGCGGCAAACACCCATTTGAGAACTCGCACGACCTACCAGTCGGCCTAAAAATGCCAAAGCTGAGCCTTTCGGCCCAGCTTGACTAGGTCTTGCGGTTCAGGTCATCCGACACAGGGCCCTACAAACGGGGACCCTCGCCGGGGACTAGTCCTCGACGTCGATGAAGATGCACTCTCCTGGGCATTCTTCGGCCGATTCGATCACCCGATCGAGGCCTCCGTCGGGTACTCGGGCCATGCCCTCTGCACCAGCAGGGTTGGCTTCACCGTCAAAGAGTTTCTCGGTACCGAAGTTCTCGGTCGACTCCTTCACGTAATAGAGACCGTCGTCCAATCCGAAGAAGACGTCGGGTGCGATCTCGGCGCAGAGCCCGTCGCCCGTGCAGAGATCCTGGTCGATCCAGACCTTCACCATTGTTGTGCTACCTCTTTCGCGGTTCCTTAGCGGCCTCACGATTCGATGTGGGACCTGCTCTTGCCCGAACCATCGGCTCATACCTGGTGGCACTGAGTACCTGGTGTCATTCTTGACGTGACCCCAGATGGTGAGTGACTCCGAGTAGTGACCTGGAGCGGCTCGAGCAAGACCATCTTAGCGCGGCCATGATGGACCTCATGCCTCGCAGACTGACGGACACTGAGCTTCTGTTGTGGAATCTCGAACAGAACCCGAAGCTGTCGTCGACAATGGGGGCGGTCATGGTGCTGGACGGACCGCCCGATCCTGCCCGTCTGCGGTCAACGGTTAGCCACGCGCTGCGTCATGTCGCTCCGCTTCGGGAGCGGGTGTATGAAGCCAACGGTCCGGTCGGCGTTCCATCCTGGGGCCTCGATACCCATTTCGATCTCGACAGTCATCTTCGATTTCTCCGACTACCGACTCCGGCCAACCGACAGGGCCTTTTCCAGTTAGCAACGGCAGTCATCAACGACCCGTTCGACAGAACCCGACCGCTTTGGAACTGGACGGTGGTAACCGGTCTGCCGGGAGGCAAAGCCGCCATCATCTCCAAGCTTCATCACTCGGTCGCCGACGGGCAGGGTGCGTTGGAGCTGGCCGCTCACCTGCTCGAGTTCGAAGCCGATGCCACCCCGCCGACTCCGACCGACCCCGACACGGTGTTGGCCGATCTAGCCGAAAGCGAACCTCCCGAAGACAGCGGCTCGGGGCTCCGGTCGGCTGCCGAAAGGCTCCTGTCGGGCTTGTCGCAGGCCGCCGGTTCGGTCCAGAGTCCGAGCACCGCACTGGCGGCAGGGCAGGATTTGGCAGCCACCGTGCGATCTTTTGCCAGCCCCGACGAGCAGATCGTCTCGAAGTCCAACCTTCTGAGCGCCCGTTCCAGAAATCGTCGGGCCGGGTTTCTCTCTGTCCCTCTCCCCTCCATGGTGTCAGCGGCCAAGTCGTCCGATCGCCGGCTCAACGACATCTTCGTAGCCGCTACCGCCCGAGGGGTCGTCCGATACCACGACGAACACGACGAGTCGTTGGGAACGGTCTCGGTCACCGTGGTAGTAAACACCCGAACGCCAGACGGTGGCGCCGACACGGGCTCCGACAATGCGACCACCAACGCCTTTCTTCCGGTCAGCCTCACCCTCCCAGGATCAGGGGCAACAGCCGATGAAGTGCTCGATGCAGTTGCCGCCCAGGTGGCCTCGAGGCGAGACCAGGTCGCCAAGCGTCAGGGACTGATCGGACCGCTCACCGGTCTCGCCGGCATGCTCCCTCCTCAGGTCGCGGTTGCAGCCGCTCTCGGACAATCAGCCCAGGTCGACCTGTCGACCAGCAACCTTCCCGGGCCCCCGATGCCGGTCTGGATTGCCGGTCAGCGGGTGGTACAGCTCTACCCACTGGGTCCCGTGGGCGGCACCCCGTGCAATGCCACGCTGCTTTCCTACGACGACACCGCGACCGTCGGTCTTCACATTGATCCAGCTGCAATCAGTGACACGGAACTGTTCGAGCGATGTGTTGCTGAAGGATTCGTCGATCTCGGCGTGCGCCGCCCCAAGACTCGCTAGCGTCATCGTGCGGCCAAGCTGACTCCAACTCTGGTCGCCGTCTCGTACCCGCCCACCAGACGAGCCTGCCTTGGACTTTCCTCTTCAGTACGCAACCACCCGACGCTTCACGCTGGGTACGCCGCGCAATCTCACTGTCGATCCCAGCGGACGACGAGTGACGTTTTTGCGATCGAAGAAGAGCGACGACCCCGTCCTGTGCCTTTGGCAGCTGGTCGATGGCGTCGAACGCCTGGTGGTCGATCCAAGCGCACTGGCCGACCTCGACGATCTCCCGCCGGCTGAACGGGCCAGGAGAGAACGGGCCAGGGAAAGTGCAAGCGGAATCGTCAGCTACGTCGTCGACGCCGCCGCTACTCGGGCTGCCTTTGCCGTCGGTGGCGCTCTTTTTGTCTGCACCCTGGAAACGGGGAAGACCACCGCCATAGAAACGGGTCCCGCTGTCTTTGATCCCCGCTTCGATCCAACGGGCCGATCGCTGTCGTTTGTGAGCGGCGACAGCCTTCATGTCATCGATCTCAACCCCGACGTCGATGAGCAACACGTCGATGAGCAACAGGGCAGTACTGAGCGGGTGGTCGCCACCGACGACAACCCGTTAAGCATCTGGGGTCGGGCCGAGTTCATCGCAGCCGAGGAGATGGGTCGTTCCCGGGGCCATTGGTGGTCTCCCGATGGCGAACACTTACTCGTCACGAGAGTCGACAGCTCCTCCGTAGACCAGTGGTGGATCAGCGACCCGGCCAATCCGGCACAGACTCCACAGGAAGTCCGCTACCCCGCCGCCGGGACCAACAACGCCGTCGTCGAGCTCTGGCTGGCCGACCGCGGCGGTCTTGTGCGGCAAATCGACTGGAGCGACAGCGGGGCCTTCGAGTACCTGGCCGACGTTGTCTGGTCTGATGGCCGGCCACCGTTGCTGGTCAGACAAACTCGCGATCAACGAACGGTCGCCATGGTCACCGTCGACCCGTCCGGTGAGGCCGCACCCGAAGAACATCGGACAATCACCGACGACGTTTGGGTCGAGCTGGTTCCCGGCTCACCATCCTGGACCGGCGACGGACTACTCACCGTCGAAGACGACCCCGAGGCCGCTGGCGCAGCCCGTCACCGGCGACTGTGTCTCAACGGTCGCCCTGTCAGCCCTGACGGACTCGAGGTTCGGTCCATCGTCGGCGAGATCGAAGACGATGTGCTCGTCACCGCATCGACCGAACCGACCGAGCAACATCTGGTACTCATCAACCCAACCACCGGCGCCCACCGACAGCTCACCACCGAACCCGGGATGCACGGTGGTGTGACAGGAGGCTCCACGATCGTGGTGTCCTCCAGCACTCCGGACCGGCCGGGTAGTTGTCTTCGGGTCGGTCTCGATGGTCCGACTATCGATGATCTTGGTGCCACACCTGTGCTGGCGGCCGAGCCGCAGTTCTTCGGCCAGGACGACCAACTTCGGTCCGCGGTGTTCTTCCCCCGCGACGCCGGCAACCAGCCGCTCCCCGTTCTTCTCGACCCGTATGGTGGGCCACACGCCCAACGGGTTCTCAAAACCCACAATGCTCACCTGGTGTCCCAGTGGTTCGCAGACCAGGGTTTCGCCGTTGTCGTCACCGACGGGCGAGGTACCCCTGGGCGGGGACCAGCATTCGAACGAGCGGTCTGGGGAGATCTCGCTCAACCGGTCCTCGACGACCAGATCGATGCCCTCGATCGGCTGAGCAACGAAACCGGACGGCTCGATCTCGATCGGGTCGGCATCAGAGGTTGGTCCTTCGGCGGCTACCTGGCTGCTCTAGGCGTCCTGCGTCGACCCGATCGCATTCATGCGGCAATCGCCGGCGCCCCCGTGACTTCGTGGCGTCTTTACGACACCCACTACACCGAGCGCTACCTGGGCCACCCCGACCAACACCCCCAGCACTACGACAACACCGACCTCATCCTGGAAGCGGCAGAGCTCACTCGACCTCTCCTTTTGATTCACGGTCTCGCAGACGACAATGTTGTGGCCGCTCACACCCTCCAGTTCTCCACCGCCCTTCTCGGGGCAGGTCGACCTCATTCGGTTCTCCCGCTGTCCGGCGTTACTCATATGACTCCTCAAGAATCGATCGCACAGAATTTGCTCCTAGTTCAATTGGCATTCCTCCGATCGAGTCTCGGCATCGAAAACGTGACGTCATGAGCGACGATCTTGCCTCGTTGGCTCCAAGCCTGACCTCCCTCGGATGGCGAAAGAGCCACGACCGTTGGGCCGAAAAGAGGCAGAGCGATCGCGTCGGTCGCATCGCCCGAACCACCCGCGGATTCTGTCTGGTCTTCACCGGAGGAGAGGCCATTCTGGCCGCCTCCAGTTCGATCCGTACCGACACCGGCATAGCGCCATCGACCGGAGACTTCGTCGCGGTCGACATAGACGAAGAAGACGGGCCGGTCATCACCGCCATCGCGCCCCGACGCACAGCACTGACACGTCGAGCACCAGGCCAGATTCCCGAAGCCCAAGTGCTCGCGGCCAACGTCGACGACGTCTTCGTCATGCATGGGCTCGATCGGCCCGTAAACCTGCGGCGGCTCGAACGCCAACTCGTCATTGCCTGGCAAAGCGGTGCCCGACCATTCGTGCTGCTCACCAAGGCCGACGAGGTCGCCCACCACGAGGAGGCGGTGGAGTCGATCCAACAAATCGCTCCGGGGGTGAAGGTTCTCGCCATCTCTACCGTGTCGGGTCGCAACATCGAACGAATTCGGGCCCGGTTCACCGGTAGTCGCACCATTGCCCTCATCGGCCTCTCGGGCATCGGCAAGTCAACGCTGGTCA
>CALHBU010000408.1 GCA_937930655.1 uncultured Acidimicrobiales bacterium
TCACCCTTCTTGCCGCCGGCATCCTTTTGTTCGCCCGGCCTCCGGAAACCACCAAGGCCACCGGTGCGAGGCTGGACCTCAGGAACGATGCATCGTCACCGGCAAACGCTTGATGCCGTTGATGAAACTCGACCAGACATGCTCCACATCGCCCGCCATCTCCAGCCTCTCGACCCTGGTGGCCAGCTCGGCCAGGATGGCTCGGGTTTCCAGCCGGGCCAGATGAGCGCCTAGGCAGAAATGGGCGCCGTACCCGAAGGAGATTTGCGGGTTCGGGTCGCGAGTGATGTCGAACGAGTACGGGTCGACGAAAACCTCGGCATCCCGATTGGCGGACAAATAGATCATGGCCACTTTCTCGCCCGGCGCGAGCGTCTGGCCGTGGAGCTCGATCTCGGTGTGCACGGTTCGACTCATGTAGTTGACCGGCGATGCCCAGCGAGTCACTTCTTCGACTGCACCGTCGAGATACTTGTCGGGGTCGGAGCGGAGAAGCTCCCATTGTTCGGGGTTGGTGGCAAGGGCGTTGATGCCCCATGAGATGTTGTTCCTGGTGGTCTCGTTCCCGGCAACGAACAGCAGGATGACGTAGCCGGCGTACTCGTGCGGGGTGAGCTCGCCAGCATCAACTTTCTGAGTGAGCAAGGTGGCGAGATCGTCGGACGGGTTGGCCCGGCGGGTATCGGCAAGCTCCTGGGCGTAGACCGCCATCTCCCCCATCGCTTCCATCCGGGCCTCAGCAGTCGGCGAATAGTCGGGGTCGAGGTTGGAGATGGTGGCGTTGCTCCATCGGAGCAATCGATCATGGTCGTCAAGCGGCGTGCCCATCAGTTCCACGATGGCCTGCATCGGGAACTCGACCGCCAACTTCTCGACGACATCGAACGTGTTTTCGGTCAGGGCTTGATCGAGGAGACGGCCGGCGAGCGCGTGATAGTGCTCGGTGAACTCCCGGACCACCTTCGGGGTGAAGCGCCGACTGGCCATCAACCGCATGTCGGTGTGTTTCGGCCGGTCTTGGAGCAGGAGGTGCGTCACCCCGGTCTGCTCATGGTCGTCTCGAAGATTGTGGCCACCGGCATTTCCAAAGTGCTCGAGGTCACGACTGACCGCCATCACATCTTCGTGGCGTGTCACCACCCAGGACTCCCCAACCATGACCGGATCGTCGATGGTCTGGTGAAAGAGCGGCTTGTTCTCCCGCAGCCATTGCAGAGCAAGATGGTTTGGACCCTCGGTGTATGCCATGTTCGACAGCACATCGATAGTGTCTGGATCGAACGACAGGGTGGTGTCAGCCATGGGCGCAGCATCCCACTGGGCCATTACAAAAGCCACCACATCAGCGTCCCGCCTAGTAGCGTCACGAACGCATGTTCGAGGACCTGAATCCCCAACAACGAGCCGCAGTGGAGCACACCGGGTCGCCGCTTTTGATCGTGGCCGGTGCTGGCACTGGGAAGACCAAAACCTTGGCATCCCGTGTCGTTCGCCTCATCGAGGATGGTGCCGATCCCAACCGGATCCTGCTGCTCACCTTCACCAGGCGAGCATCGTCAGAGATGATCGGAAGGGTGGCGGCCGCTTCAACTGACCGAGCGGCATCCCAGGTATGGGGTGGAACCTTCCATTCGGTCGCCAACCGTCTGCTTCGCCAGTACGGCTCGGCGGCCGGCCTCCCCGCTGGCTTCACGGTGCTCGATCAAGGCGATAGCACCGATCTGTTCGGCATGGTCCGCAACGACCCCTCCCTGGCCGACCCTGACGCTCGAACCAACCCGGACGACCCGCCCAAAGCTCTCGGCGAACGCAGCAAGCGGTTCCCACGGAAGGAAACCATCGCCGGCATCTACGGCCGCATGGTGAATAGCCAGGCCAAGCTCCCCGACGTTCTCGAAACCGACTACCCCTGGTGCGCCGAACACCTCGACGATCTCAAGACCATCTTCACCGCCTACACCGCCCAAAAGAGAGCACATCAGGTCCTCGACTACGACGACCTACTGCTCTTCTGGCGGGGTCTCACCGCCAGCACCATCGGTGGAACGCTCCGAGACCTCTTCGATCACGTCCTGATCGATGAGTACCAGGACACCAACCCAATGCAGTCCGACATCATCCGTGGCATGGCCCGCGGGATGGACCATGACCGGCCGACCCAAGTGTGCGCAGTCGGCGACGACGCCCAGGCCATCTACGGTTTCCGCTCGGCGTCGGTAGCGAACATGTGGGCCTTCACCGATCACTTTCCCGGCGCCACCGTGGTCACCCTTGAGCAGAACTATCGCTCGACCACCCCCATCCTCGACGTGGCCAATGCCACCCTAAACCAGCCCATCGGCGGCGATGCCAACCGCCACTTCGCGAAAGAACTCTGGAGCACTCGAACCAGCGGCACGCGTCCGAAGTTGGTCACCGCCCAGGACGAGGGAGACCAATCACGGTTTGTTGCTGATGCCGTTCTCGATGCCAGGGAACGAGGCATGGATCTTCGTGAGCAGGCTGTCCTGTTTCGGGCCGGACATCACTCCGATGGTCTGGAACTCGAGCTCACCCGGCGCGACATTCCCTTCGTAAAGTACGGCGGCCTCAAGTACCTCGAGGCAGCACACGTCAAAGACCTCCTGGCCCTCCTCCGCATCCTCGACAATCCAGCCGACGAGCTGGCGTGGCATCGGGTCTTCCACACCTTGGAAGGGGTCGGACCAGCCACTGTCCGGAAGTTGGCGGACGATCTCGGCCTCGGCACCCCCCGACCGGAAGATGCCAACGATGGCGCGCTGCAGAGATTCGTCGACGGGGTTGGCCGCACCCCTCGCCAGGCCGAGGCACAGGTCGTCGAGCTTCGCGCCGCCCTGGCCGACTGTTCGAGTGGCGACCTTCCACCAGCCGAGCAAGTCGACCGACTCAAGGCGTTCTGCACCCTGGTGTTCCCCAACAACTACGAAAACCCAGCCGCTCGGCTGGCCGATATCGAGCAGCTGGCAGCCTCGGCCGGCGCCTACGGCTCGCGGAGCCGTTTTCTGACCGAGCTCACGCTCGATCCACCTTCGAAGTCGAGCGATCGAGCCGGACCCCCGCATCTCGACGACGATTGGCTCACCCTCAGCACCATTCATTCAGCCAAGGGCATGGAGTGGCGGGCCGTCCATCTGCTGCATGCCGCCGATGGCAACCTCCCGTCGGACATGGCCATCGGGGACAACGACGGACTGGCCGAGGAGCTCCGACTGCTCTACGTAGCGCTGACTCGGGCCAAGGACGAACTCACCGTGAACTTCCCGCTCCGCTACCACGTCAACCGCTACGCCACCGACGACCGGCATCTCTACGCGCAACTCAGTCGGTTCCTGGAACCGGTGAGAACCCACTTCGACGAGATCGCCACCGATTCCGGTCGAGAAGACGACGTGCTCGATCTCACATCGGTTGGCGTTGCCGACGAAGTCGATACCGCCCTCCACTCGCTTTGGGAGTGACCTACCTGGCTACTATTCGCTGGTGACTTCCAACATGCCGCCCGGTTGGTATCCCGCAGACGGAGACCCCCCGGGCACACAACGATATTGGGACGGTCAGACCTGGCAGGGTGGTCCTCAGCCGATCGCAACGGCGCCGGGTGTCGGTGTCGGGGGCGTGCCGGTCTCGATGTACCCCGAGTCCAGCCAGGCGGTCCTGGCACTCATCTTGTCCATCCTGGGTTTCGTGGCCTGCTGTGGCATTACCTGCCCCATCGGATGGTGGTTGGGAGACCAAGAACTCAAAGCCATCGCTGAGGGCCGGAGAGATCCGTCCAATCAAGGCACGGCCAACGCCGGAAAGATCGTCGGCATCATCGGCACGGTCCTCATTCTTCTCGCCGTCGTGGGGTTCGTGGGTATCTCGCTCCTCGGCGCCGCTAGCGCCTAACGGTCGACTGACATGGCCATCGCCCTTACCTCCGACGCTCACAAACTGCTTGGCGGCAACCGAAGCCAGTGGGGCGTCCGTCTCGGAGGGCCGGCTCTCGCCATGGCTGGCATCGCCGCTTCCCAGCTGAGCGGACCAACGCTGTGTCCTGTCCGATTGTGCACCGGTTATGCCTGTCCCGGATGCGGTGTGACACGGGCCGTCGGTGCGGCCGTTCGGGGCGACCTCGGCCTATCGTTTCGGTTCCATCCGCTGGCCTTGCTCATTGCCATCCAGCTGCTGTTGGCCTGGGCCTTCATGGCGTTCGGACGCCCTTCGGCCGCTTGGCAACGGCGCCTCCCCATGTTGATCATGCTCAACGCTGTCGCTCTCATAGCGGTGTGGGCGGTCCGGTGGCGACTGGGTCTGCTCGAGTTTGTCGTCGCCAACTGATGGCCAAGCGGCTCATCACGGTGCCAGGCCTGCTCGATCTCAAAGCCACGGTCAGATCGGCCAAGAACCCGGTGATGGTTGGCCCGACCGAGATGTGGTGGAGCACCCGCACGCCGGACGGCACAGCCACCCTCTACCTCGATCGGACGGGCGACGAGACGGTCGAGGCCGAGGCCTGGGGCGACGGGGCGGAGTGGATGCTCGACCAGGCCCCC
>CALHBU010000409.1 GCA_937930655.1 uncultured Acidimicrobiales bacterium
GGCTTGGTGGTGATGAGTTTGCCATCTTGCTGGTTGGCAACTCCGATCCCGAAGCGGTTGCTCATCGGGTCTTGGAAAAGCTCAACGAACCCTATGCGATGGATGGCTCCTCACCGGCCAGTGTCGGTGCCAGTGCAGGCCTCTCAATATGGGAGGAAGGTGTAGACGCTGGCACGCTCGTTAGCCGAGCCGATGCTGCCATGTATACGGCGAAAGAGCAGGGCAAGGGCGCGGTAGCGTTTTTCGAGCAGCAGATGCACGCCAACCTGTCGGCTCGACAGACATTGCGGTCACAGCTGCGTAGTGCGGTTGCCGATCAAAGCTTCCATGTCCTCTACCAACCAATCGTCGAGCTGGCCACCAGCCGAATCGTGGCGGCGGAGGCGTTGGTCCGATGGGTGTCTCCCGATGGCCTTCTCCTACCCCGAGGGTTCATCGACGAGGCCGAGAAGTCTGGACTGATTGTTCCCATCGACACGTTTGTCTTCGCCCAGGCTCTTCGAGATCTCAAGAATCTTGACGACGAGGGCTTCAATGATCTTTGGCTGACGTCGAACCTGTCGATGCGTACCCTTCAAGAGAAGAATCTGGTCGACCGCATCAAGTCGGAGATCAGCAGCGCCGGTCTACCTTCGGACCGGCTCGTGCTCGAGGTTACTGAAACGGCGCTCATGCACGATCCGGAACTCACCAACTCACAACTCAACCTTCTTCGCGACGAAGGCATGCGGGTCGCGTTGGACGACTTCGGCACCGGGTATTCATCGCTGAGCTATCTCCGCCGCTTTCCAGTCGACATTCTCAAGCTCGCTCAACCGTTTGTGGCCGACTTGGAGACAACCGACGACACGTTCGTGCGGGCGATGGCATCCCTGGGCCACACGCTGGGCCTCGATGTACTTGCCGAGGGCATAGAGCACGAGCAGTCGCTGCGGACCCTGAACCGCCTGAATGTGGAGTACGGGCAGGGCTACTACTTCGCTCGACCTCTTGGTATCGAACAACTGACCGAGGTGCTGCGAAGCCAAGAGCTGACCACGACGGCCGAGGCCAGCTGGTTCTAGTTGGAGATGGCCACCGGCACCGGTCGGGGCATATCGTCGACGGGGAGATGACAGGTAATGGTGTGCCCTGCCTGGATCTCGACTGGTTGGGGCACATCGACGTCGCAGCGACCCGGCATGTGGTACTTGCAGCGGGTATGAAACACGCAGCCCGATGGCGGATTGGCCGGGCTGGGAATATCGCCGGTCAGCGGTATGCGGTCCTTGGCCTCACCATCAACCGATGGGACAGCCGACAGGAGGGCCTCGGTGTAGGGATGCACGGGACCTTCGAACAGATCGTCGGTCTTGCCCTTCTCCATGATGCGACCGACGTACATGACGGCGATCCGGTCGGCCAGATACCGAACAACACCGATGTCGTGGGTGATGAATAGATAACTGGTCCTCTCGTCCCGCTGGAGGTTCGCCAGCAAGTTGAGGATGGCGGCCTGGACCGACACATCGAGGGCCGAGGTCGGCTCGTCGCAGACCACGATTCGAGGATCTCCAGCGAACGCTCGGGCGATGGCGACTCGCTGTTTGAGGCCACCTGAAAGCTGGCGAGGCCGCATATCGAGATGATGGCTCGACAGTCGCATGGCCTCGGCGACATCTTCTACCCGTTTGTCAGCGTCTGCTCCGGAGATATCGGTGAGGCTGGTGACGGTGCGGGTGAGAATCTGGCGAACAGTCCACGACCGGTTGAGAGCCGAGTCAGGGTTCTGAAACACCATCTGAATGGCACGGATCGATGCGTCTCGGCGATCGGTGGCCTTGGCCCGCATACGGCGCCCGTACAGCGTGATGTCGCCACCCTCGTCGGGAGCGTGGACACCGAGCATGGTCTTGGCCAGCGTCGACTTTCCGGAGCCGGACTCGCCAACCAGGCCAAGAGTCTCACCCTCGGCAAAGCCGAGATCGACCCCAACCAAGGCCGGGATGTCGCGACCCTTCTGACGGAAGGTCTTCGAAATGTTGTTGAGCTGGACCACTGCATCGTCGCTGATTTCGTGGGGCTGCACCACGGCGTCGGGCTCGACGATGGCGTCGACCTTGTCGGGGTGGTGGCAACGAGTCCACCGGCCATCACCTAGAGCCGCTAGAGGCGGCTTGTCGGTGCGGCACAGGTCGGTGGCGATCGGGCACCGATCGACATAGACACACGTCGGAAGCTCGGTGCCGATGGCCGGCATGTTGCCGGGAATCGTGGTGAGCGCCCGGTCGGTCTTACGTAGTCCAAGGCGGGGGATGGCCTGCATGAGGCCAATGGTGTACGGATGCCGGGGTTGCTCGAAGAGCTCATCGGCCGATGCTTCCTCGACCATCTTGCCGGCGTACATCACACCGACCCGGTCGCACATGGTGCGGATGACGCCCAGATTGTGAGCGATGAGAAGCACTGCGGCTTCGGTTTCCCGACGAAGCTCTCGGACCAGATCGAGAACCTCGGCTTCGACGGTGGCGTCGAGTCCGGTGGTCGGCTCGTCGAGAACCAACAGCTTCGGGTCACCGGCCAGGCCCATGGCAATGACAACGCGCTGGAGCATGCCACCGGAGAGCTGGTGTGGGTAGCGGTCCATCACGCTTTTGGGATCAGCGATTTTGACCTGTTCGAGTGCGGCCAAGGCTCGGTCTTCGGCCTCGCTCTTGTTATGGCCCAGAAGGGTGAAGCACTCGGCAACCTGCTTGCCGATTCGCAACGCAGGGTTCATGGCCTGCACCGGGTCCTGGTAGACCATGGCCGCGTGCTGAGCTCGGAAGGTCCGTAGCTCCTGGTTGCTCATCCTGGTGATGTCCCGCCCATCGGCTAGCACTCGGCCAGCATCGATGCTGCCGTTGCTCGGCAGGTAGCGGAGCGCCGCATAGGCCGTGGTCGACTTTCCACAGCCAGACTCGCCAACCAGACCGAATGCCTCGCCGGGGCGCACCTGGAAGGTCACACCGCGTAGAACTGCTCGGGGATTGCCTCGGACCTCGTAGCTGAGACGGAGCCCCTCGACAGACAACGCTGCCGTGTGAGGGTCGCCCCGGTCGATCGGGATGACCTCTCCCGGGTTGGTGGCGTCTTGAGCAGTGGTCATGCGGAGTACACCTTGTCGATGGCATCAGCCATCAGGTTGAGGGCGATGACGAGCGAGGCAATGGCCAGGGCCGGGAACACCGACACCCACCATTGTCCGGCTTGAATGAGGTCGTACGACTCGGCGATGTCCTTGCCCCAGTCGGCGACGGTTGCGTCGCCGGCGCTGAACCCGAGGAAGGCCAGTGTGGCGACGGTGAAGATGGCGTAACCGACGCGAACCGTGAACTCGACAACCAGCACGTTGACGATGTTGGGCAGGATCTCCCGAGCCATGATGAAGATGCCGGATTCGCCGCGAAGTTTTGCTGACGTGACGTAGTCGAGCTGGGATTCGGCCATCACCGCCGATCGAACGGTGCGGGCCACCACCGGCGTGAACAACGATGCAATGGTCAGGATGAGCACAACACGCGACGACCCGAAGGTAA
>CALHBU010000410.1 GCA_937930655.1 uncultured Acidimicrobiales bacterium
CCCTACGGACTAACCCTCCACACCGACGGCAGCCTCTACATCGCCGACACCTTCAACCACCGAATCCAAAGAGTTGCTACCAACGGTGAGATCACCACCATCGCCGGCGGCAGCGGCCGAGGCCCAGCCAACAACCAACTCGCCTACCCCTACGGACTAACCCTCCACACCGACGGCAGCCTCTACATCGCCGACACCTTCAACCACCGAATCCAAAGAGTTGCTACCGACGGCAAAACCACCACCACCATCGCGGGCGGCAACGGCCAGGGCCCAGCCAACAACCAACTCGACCGTCCGTACAGGCTGACGGTAGAGACGGACGGCAGCCTCTACATCGCCGACACTTCAAACCACCGGGTCCAAAGAGTTGCTGCCAACGGTGAGATCACCACCATCGCCGGCGGCAATGATCAAGGCGCGGCCAACAACCAACTGGCGTATCCGATGGGCGTAGCTGTCGACGCCGACGGCAGCCTCCACATCGCCGACCACAGCAACCATCGTGCCCAGAAGCTGGACTCTTCCGATCTCATCGCCCCGGTTGCCTCCGTCACCAGCCCTTCCGATGGTGAGGCAATCGCCAGCGGCGCCACCGCCGCGGTCGCCTTTGCCTGTACCGATGAGGGCACGAGTGGCCTCGCCACCTGCTCCGCAATCCTCAACGGGACGCCGATAGCCAACGGTGACCGCATCTCCACCGCCAAAGCCGGAACAAACACCCTCGTTGTGACAGCCACCGACGGTGCGGGCAACACGGGTGTCAGCACCGTCACGTTCACCGTCGAAGCCGCCGTCGCCGAACCAACTGGTGAGGTGCGTGAGCTCACCGGACCGTACGCAGAAACGTCAGGCATCGACGCATCGGTAGCCCGGCTCTATCTAGCGGTGTTCAATCGTCAACCCGACGCTGCCGGCCATGCCTACTGGGTTGCCCAAGCCAACGACGGCTTGACGCTGCTCAACATCGCTGACTTCTTTGTCTCATCGCCAGAATTCGTCGTCACCTACGAACAGTTGGATGATCAAAGCTTCGTGAATCTGCTCTACCTGAACGTCATGGGTCGCTCCGGCGACCAAGAAGGCGTTGCCTTCTGGACCGCGCAACTCGACACCGAGACCATGAGCAGAGCCATGGTCGTCCTCCAGTTCTCGGAGTCGCTCGAGTTCAAAACCATCACCAAGACGAGCTAGGAGCCAGTTGCGGCAGGCGTCAATCGCTGTAGTCATAGTCCACGAGCCCGGAATCGAGCTTTCGAGGTTCGAAGGTCCAGTACTGCCGGATCTCAGCGATGAGATTGGCGTCGGTTTCGAACCGATAGTGCTCCGAACCCCGAAACACGAAAGGGCGCTGATCGTCGGGATTCGTGCCCCTCATCGACCACTCGATAGCTGCCTGCTCGGCCTCCGACACTAGGCTGTCCATCGACCACTTGGCTCCCTGCCATCGCTCTCGCACCTTCACCCATGACCGGCCGATGTTCTCGGCGCTGCGCATTGGCCGAATATTGGTGTCGAAGATGACGGCTCCTGGCGTGAAGTGGGATGCAATGTCGGCGGCCGACCCCTCCCCGCAGGCGGCGAAATAGGCCTCGATCCGAGCACGATGTTCCATGGTCAGAACCTAGATCCGACAACACATCGGGACCAGCTACTGCTGGTCAGTACCCTTGAGGGCGTGAGCGCCACAAACCAGGTCCTGGTCACCACTACGACCGACCTCGACAACCACGAGACCGGCAGTTGGCATCCAGAACGACCACAGCGCCTCGGTGCCGTCGATCATGGTCTGAGCCATCCCGAGGTTGACGAACGTTTGGTGAGACTCACTCCCCGCCAAGCCACCATCGATGAGATGGCTCGAACCCACGACCGCAAGCATCTCGAGAGCGTCGCCCAGCTCGTGGCTTCGGGCGGTGGCGCTATCGATGCCGACACCCAGACCTCCATCGGTTCGTGGGAAACCGCCCGTTGGGCAGCGGGCGCCGGTCTGGCCGCCATAGAGGCGCTTGACGCCGGCCAAGCCGATGCCGCCTTTGTGGGCGTTCGCCCACCAGGACATCACGCCACCGCCGATCAGGCCATGGGCTTCTGCCTGGTGAACAACGTCGCAGTCGCGGCCACGACATTGGCCGATCGTGGCGAGCGGGTGGCCATCATCGACTGGGACGTCCATCACGGCAATGGCACCCAGGACATCTTCTGGGACGACGACCGAGTCCTTTTCGCCTCCACCCATGAGTATCCGGCCTACCCCGGCAGCGGTGGCGCCAGGGAAATCGGCGGCACCGATGCCCGGGGTCTCACCGTCAATGTTCCTCTTCCCGGTGGAGCCGGAGGCGGTGCAGCCCTTGCTGCGTTCGACACCATCATCGGGCCAGCCGTCGATGCATTTGCCCCCACATGGCTGCTCATCTCCGCCGGTTTCGATGCCCACCGACGCGATCCACTGGCCAATCTCAATTGGACGTCGGGCGACTACGCCGACCTTTGTCGGCGGGTCATCGAACTGGCACCATCGAACGGAAAGATCCTGGCCTTCCTGGAAGGCGGCTACGACCTCGATGCTCTGGCCGACTCGGTCACCGCCACTGTCGGATCACTGGCCGGGCTCGACCTCAGGCCCGAGCCTGCTTCCACCCTCGACGACGGTGTCGCAATAGCGTCCCGAGTCGGCGAGCTTCGACAGCAAGCCCTCGACAGCCGATGACCGACGACGAGGCCCGGGTACTCCTCGCATCGGCGTCATCAGCGACCTTGGGCACCCTCACCGCCGATGGAGCACCACATCTTGTTCCGTTCTGCTTTGTGCTCGATGGCAACACCGTCTACAGCGCCATCGATCACAAACCGAAGTCGACCATGGCCCTCCGACGCCTCGACAACATTCGTGCCAGACCACAGGCGACGGTGTTGGCCGACCACTATGCCGATGATTGGGAGCAGCTTTGGTGGGTCCGAGGCGATGGTTTGGCCCGAGTCATCGAAAGCGGATCAGAGCGGGAGCAGGCGGTTGATCAACTGGTCGATAGCTACCACCAGTACCGGGCCAACCGGCCAGCAGGCCCGGTGATAGCCATCGACATCAATCAGTGGCGCTCGTGGTCGGCGAAGCGTTCGAGCGCAGTCAAGCGATAACGCTCAGCTGAGCAGTAGAGGTCAGAACTCGATGATCGAGCGCCCTAGAACCTTGCCGTCGTCGAGCATCTGACAGGCCTCATTGATCTCATCGAGACCGACCCGCGACGTCACAAGCGACTCTAGATCGAGGTCGCCGTTCTTGAACCACTCGACAAAGGTGGGGATGTCTTCGTCGGGCACCGCAGTGCCGCCGAGGGTGCCGAGAATCTGGCGTTCGTTCATGAGCATCTCAACGGCCGGAAGCTCGAAGGACTCTTGTGGTACACCGACGACGACGGTGGTTCCACCTCCGTGAACGGCGTTCCTGCTGTTACGCGTCGACTGGAAGGCCTGCTGAAAGGTCTGGTTTCTGGCCACAACATCGAAGGCATAGTCGACGCCGGCGATGGGCAGTCCTCGAAAGCCGTGCGCTCCTTCTGGGCCCGGGGTCATTTCTCGAATGAAGGCAACCGGATCGGTCTCGGCTCCATTGACCACATGGGTGGCACCGAAACGACTGGCCAGATCGAGCTTCACGTCGTCGACATCGACCGCGATTATCGGGTTGGCTCCGGCCATTCTGGCCGCAGCCACCGCATTGAGGCCGACACCGCCGACACCCCAAATGGCCACGCTTTGCCCAGGCTGGACATTGGCGGCCCGAAGCACGGCGCCGGCTCCGGTCAGCACGGCACAACCCACAGGGGCGGTGACATCCATCGGCGTGTCGTCGGGTACGGCAATGACGTACTGATCGTCACAGATGGTGTGATCGGACCAGGTGAAGATGTTCGACGACGCAGCCTTCCCGCCGCCGCTTTCGACCGAGGCCATCCATGGCATGCGATCGGTCGTACGAAGATCACGAGGCTGGAACGTAAGCAGCACCTTCTGGCCAGGCTTGACGTTGGTGACCTCGTCACCGACCGCCAGCACCTCCCCTGTTGCCTCGTGACCCAAGACCACCTCGCTGCGACGAGCATTGTGAATCTGATGCAATTGGCTGTGGCAGATGCCGCTGGCGAATTCCTTGACGACCACCTGATGTCCGGTGGGGTCAGGAAGCTCAATTTCCTCGATCCGCATCGGACCGGGGTCCGATGGCAAAACGGCAACGCGAGCGGGGGTTGGCATGATTTTTCAATCTCTCTCTTGGGCTGTTCGCTGGTAGCCGGTCTGGACTACGTCAGTCGTTCGCAACTCAGTCATTGGTCACAAGGTCACGCAGTTTGTACTTCTGGATCTTTCCGCTCGGGGTGAGAGGAAATTCGTCGACCACACGAAGAGCCTCGGGCCAGAACTGCCGAGTGACCTTCTGCTCATCGAGGTAGGCAGTGAGCTCCTCAAGCGAGGGCTGTGAACCATCGGTGAGAACAACGGCGCAGCTCACTTCGCCGAGACGGTCGTGGGGTTTGCCGACGATGGCGCAGTTGATGATGGCGGGATGGCGAATGAGTACATCCTCCACCTCTTTGACCGGGATGTTCTCGCCACCACGAATGACGATGTCTTTGGTCCGGCCACTGATGGAGATGTAGCCCTCGTCATCCATGATTGCCCGGTCGCCGGTGTCGAACCATCCGTCTCGCCAGCATGATTCAGTGAGCTCACGACCCTGGGCGTAACCGGCGAAGGCCAGCGAACCGCAATACTGAAGGTCGCCCTCTTCCCCATTCGCCACCGGGGTGCCGTCGTCGTCCACGACGCGAACCTCGTTGTTCTTCATGGCGATGCCGTCGGTTGCCAGCTTGTCGAAGGGGTCGCTTCTCCGCCCCGACGTTGCCAGCCCCATCTCGGTCATTCCCCAACCCGGCATGACCGTGCACGGCAGGGTGTCTCTGGCTTGTTCGAGCACCGGCAGCGGAATGGTCGCTCCGGCACAAACGAATGCCTTGAATGACGAGAGGTCTCGGTCGGCCAAGCCGTCCACGGCCATCAGGTCGGCCAGGAAAGGAGTGGCGCCCATGGAAGCTTCGACCTTGTGCGTCTCGATGAGTTCGGCGAACTCGGCCGGGTCCCAGACTTCCTGGTAGACGACTCGGCCGCCGGCGGTGATGGCGGTGCGTATGCCGTACAGATAGCCGGTCTGATGGGCGAGGGTCGACGCCATATGGAACACCGTGCAGTCGGGGGCGATCTGTTCCAGCCAACGATCGGTGGCGGCGTTCATGGTGTTCTGGGTGTGCATGACACCCTTTGGCTGGCCAGTGGTTCCCGAGGTGAAGATGACTTCGCAGACATCGTTGGGTCCGGGTCGCAGAAGATCCAGTGCCTGATCGGACAAGCTCGAGTTTTGTCCGGTGGCCAGGAGGTCGTCCCAGCCCATGCAATCGGCGGGCACAGGGTTGCCGGACTCGCCTGGCACCACGATGACTCGCTGCACCCACGGGCAGGCGGACTCCCGAAGATCCAGATGCATCGCCGCGAGGTCGAAGTTTCGGAACGAATCGACGGTGACCACCGCAACCGGCTGGGCCAGTTCCGACATGACCGAGACCTCGTTCGAGCGAAAGATTGGAGCGACCGGGTTGACGACTGCTCCAATCCGCTCCAGGGCCAGCACAGAAAGAACGAACTCACGACGATTCGGCAACTGGATCTGCACGACATCGGCGGGCCGTACACCAAGCTCGAGGAAGCCGCGACTCAGGTCATCGACCTGCTTGGCGGCGTCAGCCCACGACAGTTGACCGTGGCGGTCGATGACCAACGGCGCCGAGCCGTTGGCCACTGCCTTCGCTCGAAATCGGTCGAAGAGATGTTCGTCGGTCCACTGACCAGACGAACTCATCTCGTCGATCCACTGCTTGGTCAGCATTGTCTCGAAGAACACTGGTCCCCTTTGTTTTTGACTCGTCCGCTGAACGTTCAGACTTCGTGATCAGACACCCTTGAAGACAGGTTCGCGCTTCTCTACGAATGCCTTCGAGGCTTCTTTGTGGTCCTCGGTGGTGGCGGTGTGGCGATGGTGAGTCGACTCGAGCTCGAGGGTGGTATCGAGATCACCCGTCACCGACCGGTTGATGTTCTCTTTCATATATCGATACGCAATGGTCGGACCGGCGGCCAGCCGGGCGGCGGTGTCTTTCCAGGTCGACTCGAAATCGTCGGCGGCCACCGAGTGGTTGATAATGCCGAGTCGTTCGGCCGTTGCCATGTCCATCCGCTCGGGAAGGAAATAGAGCTCCTTGGCCTTGGCCGGCCCTACTAGCTGAGTGAGGAACCACGTGCCGCCGTAGTCGCCGGCAAGTCCGACCTTCGCAAATGCGGTTGTCATTACTGCGGTGTCGACCGCTATGCGCATATCGCAGGCCAGGGCCAAAGAAAGCCCGGCGCCAGCGGCCGCGCCAGGAATGGCGGCCAAGGTTGGCTTCGGCATGTTGTAGAGGACGCCACTGGTTTGCTTGTGGCTCAGGCGCTGTTCGTGCACACCGACATCCCACGACGACGAACCGGCAGCCGCTCCACCACCGGAGGCAAAGCCCTTCACGTCGCCACCAGCACAAAAGGCGCCACCGGCTCCGGTCATGACTACCGCTCGTACATCGCTGGCGACCTCGAAGTCGGCCAGCGCAGTAGCGATTCCGGTGGTCATGGCGCCCGTCATGGCGTTTCTGGCCTCTGGCCGATTCATGGTGATGACACCTACGCCGTTGTCGTCGACCTCGGCGGTCAGATGTTCGCTTCCGGTTTCGATCGTGCGTCCCATGGCAGTCCCTTTTGTCGCTGGACCCCAAGCATCGCTCACCACTCCAGCCCGGCAAAATCGGGCCGACATGCGGACTAATCTAGATACACGTCCCGCACGACCGTGACGGCAAAACCGGCGCAGTCATACAGTTCATACGTCGTTCCGTTCTCAGCATTTATGGCGTCGGCCGAGGCACTGGTCAGAAACTCGACTCCCTCAGAGATCGAGTCAAGCGGCAGCGAGGTGGTGCCCCATCCAATGCTCGCGCTTTGGAGCGTGCACCCAACCAGCTGATCGGTAACCGAAGCAATACAGGGGTCGACATCGCTCAACACAATCACGCCGGCCCGAGGAGAGTAGATCCCGGTGCCAACACCGCACTGGAGCGTCTTCGGTGGTGCCGGTGGCGAGCACGCTCCGGGGTAATCGCAGGCGGCGATGGCCGCAGAATTGTTCAAAGCGGCCGAACGTTCGGGGGCAGCCTGCTGTGCCACAGTCGCTGTCGCCACCACGCTGGACCCAGCGTCGACGAGGGCCCCATTGACGGCGACCCCCGAAAGCACCAGGCCGGTCACTATCCAAAACAGCAGCGCCGTCCGCCGACCCAAGCTCCACATTTTTCTTCCCTCCAGGGATCCCGTCCGAAGTCCAAAGTTACGACAACCCTCGAACTTCGTCGAGACAGCTCAGTAACAAAACGCTGAGCAGGAAGGGTCAGTAGCTGAGATCCTCGTTGCCGGAGATTTTCATGGCTCTGGTGTTGGTGTGTCCTGTCTCCCAACCACCGGCGACGTCGGCGATTGACTCGACGGTCCACATGTCGTCGGTGCTGGCCGCGTCGGCCTGGGTCCATTCCTGGTAGCGGCCGACCCGGTTGCCGCCGATCCAATAGACCTGGGCGGTGGCATCACAGTCGGCGCTGCAGAGCCACCCAACCAATGGTGAGATGTTGGCTGGGCTCCACACGTCGAATGAGCCGTCTTCTGGCTCTTTGATTCGCTCACCGAGCCCCGGGGTAGCGAGCGTCATCCTGGTTCTGGCCGAGGGTGCGATGGCGTTCACGCGTACGCCGTAGCGCTCCAGCTCCCGGGCCGCAATGATCGACATGGTGGCGATCGCTGCCTTGGCCCCGCCGTAGTTGATCTGACCAGGATTCGAATGAAGGCCTGACGTCGACGATGTGTTGACGATCGAGGCGCTGACCTCTTTGCCGGCCTTCACCTGCTCACGCCAGTAAGCGGCGGCGTGGCGCATCATCAGCCAGGTGCCCTTCTGATGCACGTTGATGACGAGGTCGAACTCTTCCTCTGTCATGTTCACCAGCATGCGATCTCGGAGAATGCCCGCGTTGTTCACTACGCCGTGAAGATCCCCATAGGTCTCAATGGCCTGGTTGATCATGCGCTGGGAACCCTCCCAGTCGGCAACAGAATCGCCATTGGCAATCGCATCGCCGCCCGCTGCTTTGATCTCCGCCACAACTTCATCGGCCGGCCCTTGATCAACACCGGTGCCGTCTTGAGCGCTGCCAAGATCGTTCACCACGACCTTGGCTCCCTCTTGTGCGAAGAGAAGCGCGTGTTCTCGACCAACGCCTCGTCCTGCTCCGGTGACGATGATGACCCTGCCGTCTAATGCTCCCATGGTGAACCTGACCCCTTTGATCTTTGTCCGCTGATTCGGACGTGGGGGCAGAGGGTAGGCCGCCCAAGGTATTCCGGTCACGGGTGCATCCAAGGCCGCCCGACGGCCGAAGTCACCTATAACAACGCAAGGCTCCACCCCTCTCGCCCGAGAGACCCACCCCCAGGGAGAAATCACCATGTCCATTCTTTCCAAGTTCGGCGCGCTCTTGCTCGCTCTTTCGCTTCTCGCTGCCTCCTGCGGCAGCGACGATCCCGAGGTAGCCGAAACCGACGAAACCACGGCCTCTGCTGACGAAGCCGAGACCGAAGAGACCGTCGAAGAAGACGCCATGGATGACGAAGACGCCATGGAAGACGAAGACGCCATGGAAGACGAAGACGCTAT
>CALHBU010000411.1 GCA_937930655.1 uncultured Acidimicrobiales bacterium
GCTGCACGACTTGGCCAAGGCCTCCGCTTGAGCCGGCCACGTCTCCTGCAACAGCACGACATCGGCCGCCTGCTCAACCAGGACCTGCTCAAGAAGGGGCTGTCGCTCCTGCCACTTCCCGAATCGCCACTGGGTATTCCACGTCACAAGCCGCATGCAACGGTTGTACTGCGCCCAAAACAGAATCTGGCACCGGGTAGCTACCAAATAGTGGTAGCTACCCGGTGCCAGAACGCGTACGTAGCGAGCCGCAAGCGCCTCAATTACTAGCGAGCCGCAAGCGCCTCAGTTACTAGCGAGCCGCGAGCGCCTCGATGAGCTGGGGCATCACCTTGTGGACGTCGCCGACAATGCCAAGGTCGGCGATCCCGAAGATCGGGGCCTCCGGGTCCTTGTTGATGGCGATGATGTTCTTGGAGCCCTTCATGCCAACCAGATGCTGGGTGGCACCGGAGATGCCACAGGCGATGTAGATGTCGGGCTTGACGACCTTGCCGGTCTGACCAACCTGCTGGGAATAGGGGACCCAACCAGCGTCGACGATGGCTCGGGAGGCACCGGCGGCACCGCCGAGAGCCTTGGCCAGCGTCTCGACCATCTCGAACTTGTCGGGCTCGCCCAGACCACGACCACCGGAAACCACGATGCCAGCCTCGTCGAGCTTTGGTCCGTCGGATTCCTCGACGAAACGGTCGGTGACTTCAGCGCCACCGGATGCTCCAAGATCGGGAACATCAAGGTCGTCAGTATCGGCTTCGCCGCCGCCTGAACCCTCGGCTGTGAACGACTTAGGCCGGACAAGAGCGAGATACGGACCTTCGCCGGTGAACTTGGTCTTGACGTCGGTGGCGCCACCGAAGACCGAGGCGGTGGTGACCAGGGTGTCGCCGTCGACATCGACATCGACACAGTTGGACACGACGGTCCGGTCGAGCTTCACCGAAAGGCGGGCCGCAATGTCGCGGCCGTCGTAGGTGGTGCCGAACAGGATGGCGTCGGGGCCATCACCGGCCTCGACAGCTGCTGCGATAGCAGCGGCAGCCGGGACGCCGTGGAGGTTGTCGTCGGCATCAATGCCGTACACGGTCTCGGCGCCGTACTCGCCGACAGCCTCGGCGATGTCGTCGGCATCGCCAACGAAGAAGCAGGCAACGGTGTCGGCCATGTCACGGGCCTTGGTGAGCAGTTCCAGCGTGTTCGAGGAAACCTCGCCGTCGCTGGCCTCGGCATGAATCCAAATGGTGTCGAGCGTCATGATGGCTACCTCAGATCACTTTCTGGTTCTCGAGGAATTCCACGATCTTCGTGAAGGCCTCGCCGTCGTCTTCAATTACTTCGCCCGCTTCACGCTGGGGTGCGTCGGTGACCTCGACGATCTCCTGACCGGCGCCGGCCCAGCCAACGGAGTCGGAGTCGAAGCCAAGATCGCCAGCCGACTTCTCGTCGACCGGCTTGGACTTGGCGGCCATGATGCCCTTGAACGATGGGTAGCGGGGCTCAACCACACCGGCAGTCACGCTGACCACGGCTGGCATCGAGCACTCGACGTCGTCGTAGCCACCGTCGGTCTGGCGCTGCACCTTGATGCCGTCACCATCGACCTCGATGGCCTTGGCTGCGGTGACCGAGGGGAGATCGAGCACGGCTGCGATCTGCTCGGGCACGACACCGGTGTAGCCATCGGAGCTTTCTGACCCGGCGATCACAAGATCGGCGCCCTGGTCCTTGATGGCCGAGGCCAACAGCTTGGCTGTGGTGAGCGCATCGGAACCAACGAGCTCGGGGTCGGAGATGAGCACGGCCGATTCGGCGCCCATGGCCAAGGCAGTTGCCAGACCGGAACGTTCTCCGTTGGGAGCCATCGAGACGAGTGTCACCTCGCCCTCACCAGCTGCATCGACAAGCTGTAGCGCCATCTCAACGCCATAGCTGTCGGACTCGTCGAGGATGAGCTTTACATCCCTCTTGAGTGTTCGGGTTTCAGGATCCAGCGCTCCGGGATCAGCCGGGTCGGGGATCTGCTTTACACAGACGACAACCTTCATGACGCTCACTGTAGAGCGTCTCCCGACCAGCCCGACAAAATCGGGCTATCTGACTTACTTCATCGGTCCGGAGGGCAGAATGGCCCGGTGCGAGTCGCTCTCATCACCAACCCGGCGGCGTCGTCGGTCTCCAGTCGCAGTCGGGTGATGATCACCAAGGCCATTTCCGACAAGCACGAGCTCACAATCCACGAAACGACCCGCCAGGGTCACGCCACCAGGCTTGCCCATCGGGCCATGAAAGAGGGCAACGAGGTTGTCATCACCCTCGGTGGCGACGGAACGGTGAATGAAGCGGCCAACGGCTTGTCGGGCACGAGCTGCGCGCTTGTTCCGCTTCCCGGGGGGTCCACCAATGTCTTTGCCCGGTCTATTGGCTACCCCAACGATGCGGTCGAAGCCACCAAAGTGCTCCTCGCTGCGTTGGAGAAGCGATCGTTCACCAAGGCCAGTCTGGGCGTAGCCAATGACCGGGTGTTCGTGTTCCACGTCGGCATCGGCTTCGATGCCGCCGTCGTCACCAGGGTCGAAGAGCGAAGCCCGCTCAAGCGCTACGCCGGCCATCCGTGGTTCATTGCCAGCGCCATTCGCACGTGGGCCGCGGCCGATCGTCGTCGGTTGTCCTTCCAGGTCACGACCGACGACGGTCGTACCGTTGACGGCGCTCAGATGGCAGTCGCCATGAACGTGAACCCCTACACCTATCTCGGCAATCGTCCGTTGGACCTGGCGCCCGAGGTAGGGCTCGACACTCCGCTTTCGATCATCGCCACCACATCGTTGGCCGTGCGGAAGCTGGTCCCGGTGGCGTCTGCGGCCTTTGGTCGGGGCGGCGATGGTCTGCCCAATAGCGGGGCGACGAGGCACTGGCCAGATGTCAACGGCGTAACTATCCGTTCGACGAATGCCGTCCCCTATCAACTCGACGGCGAACCACAGGAACCAGTCAACGAGCTCCGCCTCGAACATCGACCGGACGCCATCACCATCGTTGTGCCCTAATCTCGCCCTCTTCTTCGCGAGGCGACAGCATGAAACCCGGATCTACGAAGCCGGCGAGGCGACAGCCGAGCTAGTAGGAGAGCGAGGCGACAGCATGAAACCCGGATCGGCGAAGCCGGCGAGGCGACAGCCGAGCTAGTAAGAGAGCGACACGACCGCCAGCGCCGGGTCGTTAGTAATAATTCCATCGACTCCGAAATCGGCCAGCTGACGGATGCGTTCAGGGTCGTCGACGGTCCAAACGTGTACCTCAAGGGCCGCGTCGTGGGCCCGCCCGACGAAGGCGGCGTCGACCTGCAGGTCGTGAGGGTGAATGCTGCGCAGCTCGTGAGCAGCAGCTCGGGCCACCAACGACGCAGGATCAGCCTGGCCCCAGGTGAGCCAACCGATCGGAATATTGGCGTCAGTTTCACGGATCCGAAGGATGTTCTCCATCTCGAAGGACGAGACAATCGTTCGGGTGTAGGAGTCGAAGGACGCAACCAAGCCGGCCACCGCCAGCGAGATCCCAGCTTCAGCGTCGTAGTCGGGATCGGCCGGTGAGTTCTTGATCTCGATGTTGACCAGCACGTCCCCAGTCGCCAGCAGCGCCTCGGCGAGGGAAGGCACTGACTCGGGAAGCTCGTCGGCGGTTAGCTCGACAACCAGCCGTCCGTCGGCCAACTGGGCATCATGATGAAGGACCAAAACGTCGTCGGCCGACCTCCGAACATCGAGTTCTATGCCATCGGCACCCTGGTCGATTGCACCGGCAAAGGCGGCCAGAGTGTTCTCGGGAAACGAAGCCGATGCCCCTCGATGACCGATGATGAGAGGGCCTGCCTTGGGTTGGATCGGTTCCACAGAAGAGAAGTCTGGCCCAAGAACGATGAGAGCGCAGGCGACCCCGAAGAGGGCGCCCTCGGCGCGACCGCAGCTGCCAGAACCATCGGTCAAGAAAAGAGACGAAGTTCACAATCAACTCTTTACGGGAGTCGAAGTAGTTGCTACGTTTCCCTAAGGATCATTGATGCGTTGATCCTCGCTCCTCCAACACGACGTTCTTTCACCACCGCCCTCCGGTCGTGGTCGACAACTGTGCAAGGGAGCTTTCCCGTCGCTGTTCAATCAGTCTCAAACGAGACGCTGTGTGGAGGAAGCTGTGGCCCTGGCCGAAAGTCACGATGTGTCCGAGATGCTGGGCTCTGCCCCGCTGGTGGTTCCGGAAATGTTTGAGCGAATCGCTCAGCGTGTAGCCGACCGCCCCGGCGAACCAGCCGATACTTCCTGGCGGGCGTCAGCATCGTGTCGAGACACTGATCCGGAGCTTTTCTTTCCGGTTGGTACCACCGGGCTGGCTATTACCCAGATCGACGAAGCGAAAGCAGTCTGCATGGGTTGTCCCGCCCAGTCAGCGTGCCTCGAGTTTGCCCTCCGGAGCAATCAGGACTCCGGTGTGTGGGGTGGCACCTCTGAAGAAGAGCGTCGCCATCTGCGTCGCACCTACCTGGGCCGACGCCGCACCCGGGTCTAGTTCACCGGTTTGTTAACTGATCAGCCGTCTGAACCGGACAGCGACACCGCCAACTGAGCGGTCGTACCCCGGTCGCCACCGGGCCGTACCGACAGTTCTCCGTCGAGATCTCCGGACGCCAGGGTCCGGACGATGGTCAGACCAAGGCCCGACGACGTATCGAGATCAAAGTCTGCCGGTAGGCCAACGCCATCATCGTGGACGCTCACAACCAGCTGTTGTGAAGACGCGGCGAGATCAACGGTGACTCGCCCGCCATCAGTGCCGGCTGGAAAACCATGTTCGACTGCGTTTTGAAGAAACTCAGTCAGAATGACCGCGAGCGAACTGGCGGTTTGTGCCGGAATGCTGGGCCCTGCCCCGACCACTCGAAACTTGATCGAGCGTTCAGGGGCAACCAGCGCCGACTCGACCATCTCAACAATCGGTCGCACGACGTCACCCAGCGCAACGTCGTC
>CALHBU010000412.1 GCA_937930655.1 uncultured Acidimicrobiales bacterium
CCGGTGAGCTGCTCGCTGTTCCGAATCACGTAGTACGAGTGCTTGTGGTGGCTGGAGTGGCTGATGAACAGCCCGACGTTGTGCACAACGGCCGCCGACCAGAGCAACTCCCGGTCCAGTGGCTCGAGGGAGTGCAGCTGAGCCGTTCTGTCGAACAGTTGCACTGCCAAATCGGCAGTGTGGAGGGCGTGCTGAGGATCAGGGTCGAGTTGTTCGGCCAACCGTTCGATGTTGGACCGGCGGAGATCGCGAAGCCGGTCCAGCCCGGCCACCGTCGTTGCCCCGAAGCGATCCAGTAGCACCCCTTCACGAAGGGCGTAGTCCGACACCGTCATCTCCTCGATGTCCAATGCCAGGAAAATCTCGGACAAAAGAATGAGTCCGCCCAGGATGATGTCGACCCGTTTCTCGTCCAGCCCCGGTGTTTTCCTTCGCTCAGCCGTGGTGGAGTGCTCCAGGCTCTCGACCACCGCATCGAGCTCGTCTCGAGTGAAGGTCGTGCCGTTGAGTTGGCGAAGTCGCTGACCTCGCCGGGCGGCAATCATGGTGGCCACCGTGCTGATCGTCCCCGAGCTGCCAATGGCGATCTCCGGCTGATGACCCGCAAGCTCATGGGCCACCGGGGCAAGAGCCCCCCGCACATAGTGTCGACACTCAGCGATGGAATCACTGGTTGCGGTGGTATCGGCAAAGAACCGTTCGGTCAGCCGAATGGCCCCCAACTTCATGCTTCGGGCTTCCAGAACGGTGTGCCCCTCGCCTACCAGCAGTTCAGTGCTGCCACCGCCGATATCAACCAGAACCAGGCGGCGATCAAACACGGCCAGCGCCTGAAGGACTCCGAGGTGGATCAGGCGAGCCTCTTCGAAACCGCTGATGACCTCGACATCGACACCCAGAATCTGGCGGGCCGCATCAAGAAACTCATGGCGGTTCTCAGCTTCCCGAACCGCACTGGTGGCGACAACCGAGAGATCGACGGCGCCAAAGCTGGTGGCGACCTCGGCCATTCGTTCCAGCGCGGCCAAGCCACGGTCGATGGCGTCGGGAGTCAACACCTTCATCTCTCCCCCACCGGAGCCCAGCCGCACCATTTCCTTTTCGGTGGTCAGGACATCGAAGCCACCGTCGACGTCGGCCCTGGCCACAACCAGATGCATCGAGTTGGTTCCAATATCGATGGCGGCGTGAATGGCCGGACCGGCCTTGTCCGACGTTGGATGGGTGCTCACTAGCCTGATGGTATGTCGTGGTTGGTTCGCCTCTGGGTTCCTTCATCGGAGGTCGATCAAGTCTCGGCCGATCTTTGGACCATGGGCACCACCGGCATCGCCGAAATGGAACGAGATGGAACGAAGGTGAAGCTGGTGGCCGGCTTCACAACCCAGGGGCAATCAACGGCTGCTGCCGACAGTCTCCGCCAACATCAGGCCGTTTCTGAAAAGGTTCCGCCATGGCCAACGCCCGAGCCGGAGACAATCGTCCGGCCAGGCCTCAGCATCGAGATAGATGCCGGCCGAGCATTTGGTCACGGCCGCCACCCCACTACCGAACTGGCCCTTGACCTTCTGCTGACGCTGAACCCCAAGGGACCGGTGCTAGATCTGGGCTGCGGCACCGGGGTCCTCGCCATCGCAGCTGCCCTCAACGGAGCCTCACCGGTTGTGGCTCTCGACATCGACCCGATCGCGGTCGAGAGGACCGTGGCCAACGCAGCAACCAACGGTGTGGAGCTGGAGACTTCGACGGTCCCCTTGCCCGACTTCCCCCTGCACGAACAAGCGACAGAGCAGGGCACAACGCTGTTCGAGACGATTGTGGCCAACATGCTCCCGGTGGAGCTCGAGCCTTTGGCCGGCGAGATGGCTGAACGGTTGCTTCCGGGAGGTCGGATCGTGGTCAGTGGGTTCCTGAGCGGCCACCATCAACGGGTGGCCGACTTCTTCCCGACCCTCAGGTTGCTGGGGGTCCGGGAACAGGGAGACTGGGGCGGCCTGGTTCTCGGGTCCGGAAACTGATGGACGAACGGGTCTGGTACGTCTCCTATGGATCGAACCTTCTGCGAGCCCGCTTCCTTACGTATCTGACCGGGGGCCCCATCCCCGGTGCAACCGATGGTCGGGAGCAGGGTGGCGCCCGCGACCGCTCGTTACCTCTGGCTGATCGTCCGGTGGAGATCGAACGCACCCTGGTGTTCGCCAAACGCTCAGCCCGGTGGGGCGATGGAGGGGTGGCGTTCCTCGACCCCGACGAGCGACCAGCCACTCCCACCCTGGGGCGGGCCTGGAACATCACCCGTCAGCAGCTCGAAGACGTCTTCCGTCAGGAGAATCAGCAACAAGAGCCGGCCGTCATCGACCTCGATCAGCTTGAACGCCGGGGCCACGTGGACGGCTATGCATCGTCCTACGGACGCCTTCTCTTTCTTGGGCCGTGGCACGACGGTCTACCCCTTGTCACTCTGACTTGTGCGGCCCGTCCAACCGATCCCAACCCAGCCCACTCGTCCTATCTCGGTGTGATGGAAGAGGGATTGAGGGAGTGCTGGGGACTGCACCAGGCCGACGCCCGCCGGTACTTGTTGGGTCTTCCTCAGCCCCCGAAAACCACGCCGGCTGAACACGGGGGTTGAAATACGCAACAATCAGCCCATGACCCTCGACCCGATCGTCAGCCAGGACTGGTTGTCCAGCTCGTTGGACCAAGCCAACCTCGTCGTTTGCGACGTTCGCTACTACCTCGATGGCAGAAGCGGTCCTGACGCCTTCGAATCCGGACACCTCCCTGGCGCCCGCTACATCGACATGGACACCGTGCTGGCCTCACCCGGTGGGCCGGTGATCGGACGCCACCCAATGCCAACGGCCGAGGTCTTCGCCGCCGGCTTGGCTGCCGCCGGGGTGAGCAGCGATGCGGAGGTAGTGGTCTACGACGATCTCGGCGGCATGGTGGCTGGTCGCCTGGTGTGGATGTTGCGCATCCTTGGCCAGTCGGCGGGTCTGCTCGATGGCGGGGTCCAGGCATGGACCGGCCCGCTCGAAACGGGCCCAGTAGTACCTGACCCGGTAACCCGCCAACCCCAGCCATGGCCAGCCGATGCCATGGTCGATGCGGATGGTGTGGTGGAAGCTGTCGAAGCAGGCCGTGTCGTCGTCGACAGCAGAGCTGGCGAACGCTACCGGGGCGAAACAGAACCGGTCGACCCCAGGGCCGGGCATGTCCCGGGAGCCATCAATCTTCCGTTCGCCGGCAACCTCGACGCCGATGGGCGCTTCTTGCCGGTCGAGCAGCTACGAGCCCGCTTCGAGGAGGCTGGCTTGGACGGCAATGGCGTGGTCTATTGCGGCTCGGGAGTGAGCGCCTGCAACAACCTGCTGGCCGTCGAAGCGGCGGGGCTCGGACGCCCAACCCTCTATGTCGGCTCATGGTCTGGGTGGTCAACCGACCCCGATCGACCAGCCGCCATTGGCTGAGTCGTGAGCGGCGGTCGGAACCGTCCAACCGCCGGCGGCCGCGCCGACTCGCTGGCCGCCTCCAACTGGTTCATCAGACTTTTTGGCGTCGCCATCGTCGCCCATCTGGCTGGCAATGCCACGCCGGTCATGGCCACCCGAGGTTTCGTGGCACTGGCTGCCGGGCTTGTCGGGGCCCTGCTCATTGCCCTTCCGTCGTGGCGATTAGCCACTCTGGCTGCCGGTCTGGTGTTGGCCACGGTGTTCTTCGAGGCACCAGTAGTTGGCAATCATTGGCTCGTCGCCGGCTTTCTGTCCCTCCTGATCATTGGCGGATTTCTACGGACGTTCGGGTCGACGGGGCAACTCGACAGCGAACGATGGTGGCAGACAGTGGCGCCTGGCGGCCGGCTGCTGTTCCTCTTGTTCTACGGCTTCTCCGCTCTAGCCAAACTCAACAGCGGCTTCTTTCACTCTGAAGCCAGTTGTGGGTTGTTCTACGCCAACGAATGGCTGGCTTCCTGGCGGCTTCCGGAGCTGCAAGGCGGCGCAACAGCGGTTCTGTTGGCGGTCGTTGTTGCGACCATCGAGCTGTCGGTGCCGATCCTGCTACTCCGGCCAGTCACCAGGCGATGGGGCATCTTGTTGGCCTATGCCTTCCATACCGGCATCGCCTTCGATCTCGATCAGCACTTCTACGACTTCACGTCCATCGTGCTCCTGCTGGTCACGTTGTTCTGGAGCGATGCTGATCTCGCCGCCGCTGAACAACTTGGTCGCCGCTGGTCGATCGTGGCGTGGGCCCTGGCCGGTGGGGCCGCCGGGTTGTCGGTCGCCTCGTTCTTGAGCAGCCAGTCCTCCGTGCGGTCGGCCATGGAAGCCGCCGCCTTCGTTTGGTTTGCTCTGGTCGCAGTCGTCGTGATCGGGTTGGCAGTCCGGCTTCCGGGTGGACCCATCAACGTTGACCTACGACCAGCCGGCGTTGGGTCGCTGGTCGTGCTGGCCCTGGTTGCCCTGAACGGCCTGAGCCCATACCTCGAAGTGAAAACCGGGACATCGTTCAACATGTACTCGAATCTCCGAACGGTCGACGGTGAGTCGAACCATTTCGTCATCCGACGGACCCTGCCCCTTCGGGACGAGCAAAACGATGCCGTCACGATCATCGCCTCCGACGTTCCTGGCTTGGCTTCTTACGTCGACTCCGGACAAGCACTCACCCGCACCCGTCTCGCCCACTATCTCTCGTCGAGCGCCCCCGACGCCGCGCTGACCGTGCAAGGCACAACGTCGGGGGTCATAGAGACCACCACCGCCAGCGAGCTGGCCGACCGACTCCCCCTTCTCCAGGACAAGTTCGTCCTGTTTCGGGCGTTCTCGGTTGACGAACCGGTGCCGTGTCAACCCCGTTGGCTGCCCGCGTCATGAATTGGTCCGCCCTCGAGCGTTGAGTGCACAACACTGAGCTGGTGAGCATCGAGATTCGTCCGGCGACCGAAGCCGATTGGGAGCAGATCGCGGCCGTCGACAGTCGGGCCTTTCACAACTACATGACCGAGGAGTCAATGGCGTTCGCTCGCCAGGCGCTCGAACTTGACCGGTTCATCGTTGCCGTCGACGACGACATGGTGGTTGCCGTCTGCGGTGCGTACTCACTGGAGATCACGATGCCGGGTGGTGCGCTTCTCCCTCTGACCGGTGTCACCTGGGTCGGGGTCTCTCTAACCCATCGCCGTCAAGGTCTTCTGCACAAGTTGATGGCGGCTCTTGACCACCAGGCAGCCGACCGAAGCGAGCCGCTGATGGGCCTGCGGGCGAGCGAGGGAGGCATCTACGGCCGCTTCGGCTACGGCTCCATCAACCGAATGCGAGAGGTGGCGATCACCCAGCCTCTGGTTCGAATGCTCGAGCCTTCGCCACCGCCAAGTGGATCGGTACAGATTCTTGATGGTCGCGACGCTGTGCCAGCAATGTTCGAGCGCTGGGACCGAGCCCGCCGGGCCCACCCCGGCGAACTGAGCCGAACCGAAGCCGATCTACGGCGCCGAATGCACGATGCTGCACCCGGGGTCACGGTCGCGGTTCACGCCG
The DNA here is from genome assembly GCA_937930655.1 of uncultured Acidimicrobiales bacterium. GTDB lineage: Bacteria > Actinomycetota > Acidimicrobiia > Acidimicrobiales > SZUA-35 > JAHECQ01. The sequence continues at coordinate 5,544 of CALHBU010000412.1, forward strand.
ATGGCTTCGCGGCCTGGAAGGTGACCCCGAAGTGGACCAATGGGTTGGCCGACAGCGCCCTGGAAGTGTTGGAGTTCTGTGCAACCACACCGGCCGCTCACGAAGCTCTGTGGCGCACGATCCTGTCGGTCGACCTGGTTGGCGAGATCACCGCTCATCTAGCGGTAACGGAATATGACCGGCTTCCAGCGCTGCTGGTCGAGCCTCGACTGGTACGAACAACGGCCCTCCTGGACGGACTGTGGGTCAAGGTGCTGGACCCGGTCACCGCCTTTGCCGCCCGCAGCTACCGCACCGGTGAGGAGCTCGTGCTGGCCTGTGACCACGACCGGTGGTTGGTGAGCGAGGCCGGGTGTGCGCCCACCGACGCTCCGGCGGACCTCAAGCTCGATGCCAGGGCTCTCGGACCACTCCTGATGGGAGGTTCGTCGGCCACTGCATTGGCCGAACTGGGGCTGTGTTCACCAACCAGACCTGAGGTGCTGCCGATCGCCGACGCACTGCTCGGTTTCGAGCCTCGCCCCATCAGCCGGTTGATGTTCTGATGACCATCCCAACACGTCGTGTTCTTGCAATCGCCAGCCTTGGTCTGGCCAGCTGCACCCAGGTTGAGGTAACAACCGACTCCGACAGCTCAACGCCGACGACCGGACAAGTTGCCCCGACTGTCACGCCGGAAACCACGACCGTTCCGACGACGGCTGCCCCAACAACGATCGAACCGACGACCGCCCCGTCAACAACCGCGGCCCACCAAGCACCGTTTCCCGAGGACGCGGCAGGGTTGGCGGCCGATCTGACCGTGACCGAACGCATGGTTCGTGACAGTGAGCTCTCCGATGCCGGTGCCCGGCTCTGGGGAGCCAGGCTTCAGCGTCTCTACCGCATCCTGTCGGCCAACCGAGACTGGGCACCGGAAACAGTGGCTGCGGTCGAAGACGACGTGCGACCCGACGTCGAACTGAACTGGCAGGCTCGACAGGACCTGTCAGCCCTTGTCAACAGCACCACGCTGGCCACCAGCCTTCCTGCCTGGCGAATCCGGGAGCCGCTACCGGTGCCCGAGCTGCTCGGCTACTACAAAGAGGCCGAGGAGATCACCGGCGTCCCGTGGGAAATTCTGGCCGCGATACACCTCATCGAAACTCGAATGGGCCGTATCGAAGGACTGTCAACGGCCGGTGCCATCGGACCAATGCAGTTCCTCCCAGCAACCTGGGCCGAGTGCTGCCAGGGCGACCCGGCCAACGACCGAGACGCCATTGTCGGGGCCGGGACCTACCTCGTCCAGCGAGGAGCAGCCACCGATCTCGACCGGGCCATCTGGGGCTACAACAACTCCGATCGCTACGTCCGGGCGGTCCGGGCCTATGCCTCGGTCATGGAGCGAAACGAGCTCGCCTATCGGGGCTTCCACGCGTTCGAGGTCTACTTCCTCTCCGCCTCCGGCCTGATCCTCATGCCCATCGGTTACGAGGAGCCTGAAGCCATCGCCGTTGACATCTGGCTGGCCGATAACCCCGATGCCCTCGTCGACTAGAGGGGGGAGATGCCGCCACCGCCGACGACTTCTTCCGGCGACCAGGTGACGTAGTCGCCGTCGGCCACCAGAATCGACTGGGGCGTTGCTCCGATGACGTGAACGAATATCCCCTCGGTGTCCTCGACCATGCCAGCGAAGGCGAACGCATCACCCAGCGGCGACCAGTGGGTGTGACTCTGGGCGTACTGGGCAAAGAACGGCAGGTAGCTCTGCTGCTCGACATCACTAGGCACGTGTTCGCTGGTCGCTCCGACGATCCCGCCGCCCTGCCAGAAGTACCAACGAACCGAGTCGTCGGAGAAGTCTGAGGGGGCGAGGAAGGCCAATCGGTTGCTGTCCGGACTCCACTCCCAGGCCACGGCAAGGTCGTCAGTAACCACCACATCGTTTCCGGTGGCCAGCTCGAGGACTCTCAGCACCGGCGGCGTAAAACTCGTCTGGTTGGCCGATACCGATCGGGTCCCGCCACCGGGGGCCAGATAGGCCACCCGACTCCCGTCAGGACTGAGCACAAACTGTGTCGGCCCGGCCAACTCGGCAACCTCGGTGACCAGACCGGTGCTGACTTCGACCAGGCCCAGTGCCCCCTCTCGTGCCGCCAGCACCGTTCGTTCGTCCAGCCAATCGGGGGCGGTGAAAACCAAGTCGGTCTGCAACAACTCCTCGGTCGACACGGCCTCATGCACCACCAGGTCGCTGCCTCGGTGAACTGCCAAGGTGGCATTGTCGGGCGACCAGGAGAAATAGAGCGGGATGCCACCGTCGATGTCCCGAGGGCTGCCAATGGCTTCGCCACCGGCGTCGATGGCCGACCAGCTGAGCTTCAGTTCTTCGGCGTTGTTCTGGAGGTACGCCAACCGAGAAGCATCATCGGTCCACTGCAAATAATTTGGCGCCGTGTTGCCGGTGGATAGTTGACGCCGGAGACCGGTCTCGATCTCGATCAGGTGCAACAATCCATCGCCGCTCAGAAGCGTCGACCAGGCAAGCGACACGCCGTCGGGAGACCATGTTGGCTGCTCGACGCGACCGCCGGGGACTTCGTCGATCAGGTCAGGGTTCTGACCGCCCGGATCGACGATGACGAGAGTAGAGCCATCGGTCACCGCCAACCGACCGGTCAGCTCCTCCAGCAACTCAACGCCTTCTGGTCCGCCCGGCAACGTGGGGCTAGGCCCGTTCGGGTCGTTCGGGTCTTCGGGTAGAGGAACCGGTGGTACCGGTACGGGATCGTTCGGAGCAGGAGTGTCGGGGGGTTGTTGTTCGGTGTCCTGCTCGGCTTCTCGACGTTCGGTCTCGCGCCCCTGCTCGAGGTCGGCTCTGGTCGTGCAGGCCCCGACCAGGACGGCCAGGACGACCAGGAGCATCCACCGTCGACGTCGCACCGACCCAGACTAAAGGACCAACGGTTCGACCACGGGCGCGGGGCGGCCTAGTTTTCGGCCCGTGACTGATGCAGCGGGTGACGTAAAGGGGATTGCTAGTGAGCCAGTGGGGGCCTGGCTCGACGAGAACATCGATGGAGCCAAGGGCCCGTACCAGTTCGAGTTCATCACAGGCGGTCACTCAAACCTCACGTACAAGGTGACGCCAAGCGAAGGCCAGAATCTCGTGCTTCGTCGACCGCCGATGGGGGCCATCCTGGCCTCGGCCCACGACATGGCCCGCGAACATCGGATCATTTCCGGAGTGGGCAAGACCGCAGTCCCAGTTCCTGATGCCCTCGGTCTCTGCGAGGACGACAACGTCAACGGTGCGCCGTTCTACATCATGAACCACGTCGAGGGTGTCGTGGTGGCCGATAGTGAGATCGCCGAGGAGTCTCTACCCGACCACCGGGTTCGCAAGACGTTGGCCGACGACGCCGTCGATGTATTGGCCACACTCCACCTGGCCAACCCTGACGACATCGGCTTAGGTGACCTCGGCCGCAAAGAGGCATACCTGGATCGGCAGCTGAAGCGCTGGGCCGGTCAGTGGGAGAAGACCAAGACTCGGGAGTTGCCACAGATGGAGCGGGCCCACGAGCTCCTCGTCGAGGCCAAACCAGAACAGCGCTACACCGGCATCGTCCACGGGGACTATCGGCTCGGCAACATGTTGTCGGACACAACAAACGGCACCGTTGAGGCCGTGCTGGACTGGGAACTCTGCACCCAGGGTGATGTGTTG
>CALHBU010000413.1 GCA_937930655.1 uncultured Acidimicrobiales bacterium
CCGCCATTGTGTCGTTCCTCGAAGGAGAGGCCAGCCGTCTGGGCTCCCGGACCGTCATACCGTGGGGCATCTTCCAGTGCGCCGATGGTCTCATGCAGATCATCTGCCCGGAGCAAAGCCAGTGGGAGTCGCTTGTTGAGCTCATGGGCAGTCCCGAGTGGGCGCTTCTCGAAGTCTTTGCCGATGGACCAGGCCGAAGTGAGAACGCCGATCTTCTCAACATGTATCTCGGTGAGTGGATGGCAACTCAACCGGTGGACGAGCTCTATCACGCGGCCCAGGAGGCCCGAGTCGCTATGACGCCGGTAGCGACGATGGCTCAATTCGAGGCCAGCGCTCAGCTTGAAGCGCGGGGATTCTTTGCCACCGACCCCGACGGCAGGGTCTTTCCCGGTCCCGGCTTCCAATTCGACCAGCCGTGGTGGGGCCTACGGAGGAGCGCAGCCGACCTTGGTGCCCACGACGGCGAAGGGTGGCTCGACAGTCTCGAACGGCCCTCTCAATCTGCCCCATCGTCATCCCTTGTTGACGGGCGTCCCCTCGAAGGGGTCCGAGTTTGTGACTTCACCTGGATCTGGGCCGGACCTGCCTGCACCCAGATCCTGGCTCACCTCGGTGCCGACGTGGTGAAGCTGGAGTCGTCAGAACACCAATGCATGTTTCGACGGCTGCCATTCAATCCTCCCGGTCTTCCGCTCGAAGCTGACACCGGCGGAGCGTTTCAGATCTACAACTCCGACAAACGAAGTCTTGGCATCGACATTGGCCACCCCGACGCGGCGGCCATCGTCCGACGGCTGGTGGAGGAGAGCGACGTCGTCATCGACAACTTCGGTGCGGGCACCATGGCCCGCCTCGGCTATGGCGTCGACGATCTGCGAGCCATCAACCCTGAGGTGATCGTTGTTTCGCTCTCCGGCTACGGACAGACAGGACCGTCGGCTGGCTATATGGCCTACGGACCGGCGGGGGGATCGTTGGCTGGTCTCTATGCGGCCAACGGCTACGACGACAGTGAAGTCTTCGAGACCGGAATCGCCATCGGCGATCCCGGTACCGGCATCGTTGCGGCGTGGGCTACCACCGCTGCGTTGGTAGCCCAGCGGCGGGGAGGGGCGGCGGCCAGAGTCGACGTGTCGATGGTCGAGGCCATCGCTTCGACGGTTGGAGAGCTCTGGATGGACTACCGGTCGGAGGGTCGTTCACCGACCCCAATCGGCAACCGCGATCCGCTTTGGGCACCGCACAATTGCTACCCGACAGCCGGGGACGACCAGTGGGTCACCATTGCCTGCACCGACGAACCATCGTGGCAAGCGCTGGCGGGGGTGATTGGCGGGGAGCTTCTCGACAACGCCCGTTTCAGTTCGGCCCAAGATCGGCTCGCCAACGAGCTCGAGCTGGACGCTCTCATTGCGGCTTGGACAGCGACACTCGACCGGTGGGAGATCACCCGCCTGCTCCAGGACGTCAGCGTGGCCGCCTTCCCGGCGCTATCGCCAGCCGAACTCTGGAACGGAGACCCTCAGCTCGATGCCATTGGCATGTTGGAACGACCGGCCCATCCGAGGACGGGTGACCGAGTCGTGCCCGGCATCCCGTGGCGCCTCAGCAACGGACCAAACGGTCTGCGCCGGCCCGCTCCGCTGCTAGGTCAGCACACCGAAGAGGTTTGTCTCGATCTGCTGGGTCTTGAACCCGAACATGTCGCCGATCTTCTGGCCCGCGGCGTGATCAGCCGCAGCGAGTGATTGCGGGCACCAAAGACAGCGCTGTTACCAGATCCCGAGGGCTTCGAGTTTGGTTTTGTGGGTGTGACAGGCCGGGCAAAGCGGTTGACCGTTGTCGGCGGTGGTTGTCCCGCCCCGGTCCACCGGTTTTCGATGGTCAAGGTGACATCGGTGAGTCGGTGTCTCACAACCATCGCCCTGGCAGAACCGGTCTCGCCCAAGAATCGCATCCCGCAACGGCCCTCGAAACAGTCGAGTACTCGCAGAGAGGTTCAGATCGGGTGCATCGAGCACCGCCCGTCGAACTTTCCCCGCCAGACACAGCCGGAGAGCCATCGCCGGAGTGAGAGGCAACCCGTTACGGGTTTCACATCGACGCTTGGCGACCTGCTCGGTCAGGTTCTCAGCCGAAGGGCCAGCATCAGAGAGGAGAGCCTCGTCGGCCAGATCTTCCTCGGCCGGCGCCTCGCTGCCAAGGGTGTCGTCGTTGACGTAGACAATCACCTCTACATCAGCCACACCACCACCCCGGATCACATGCATCAACGCATCGAACCAACGCTGCTTGTCGGTCCGAGCCAACTGGGACTGCCGATAGTCATCAGCATGAGCAGCCTTTGCTGCGGCCTTGTCTTCTTCCCACATCCGGTCATACACCGGCCGACAAGCCTCGAGCACTTGCTCCCAACACACATTGGGGGCATGAATCTCACCAAGCACCTCACCATCAAGCGCCTGCGCCCAGGCCAAACCCCGATTGTTCAACGCCCGCTGGTCGATGTCTTGAGGGTCGGTGGGGTCGTG
>CALHBU010000414.1 GCA_937930655.1 uncultured Acidimicrobiales bacterium
TCTGCGTCTACTGTTCACCTATGGTCGGCTCTCGGTTTCGCTACTCACGATGGGATGGCACACAGAAGGGGTTCGAACTTGATGCCTTCGATGTGCTCGCTGAGCTGACCGACGACCTGCTCTACCACGGCGACCCAATGGCATCGCTGCGTCGACTTATGCAGGACGGCTTCGAGGACCGAAACGGCGAACGAGTCGAGGGTCTTCGGGAGATGATGGAGAAGCTCAGGGAGGAGCGTCAGGAACGTCTTGAGAACCACAATCTTGGTGGTGTCTATGACGAGATCAACGACGCCCTCAGTGAGGTTGTCGATACCGAACGGCAGGGCCTCGACGACCGCAACGCCCTGGCCGACATGCAGTTGGCGGACCCCGACACCTCGGCCTCAGACCGACGAAACGCCGAGCTGGCCAAGGAGACCACCCAGAACAAACAGATGGAGTTGGGCATGTTGCCCGACGATCTCGCCAACAAGGTCCGTTCGCTTCAGAACTACGACTTCGAATCGGCCGAGGCCCAACAGAAATTCGACGAGCTGGTCGAGCAGCTGCGGCAGGAACTGGTGAACCAGCAGTTCCAGGACATGGCCGGAGGCATGGAAGACATGTCGCCGGAAGACATGGCCCGCATGAAGGACATGATGGCCGAGCTCAACAACATGCTTGAGCAGCGGGAAAATGGCATCGACCCGCAGACCGAGGCCGAGAACTTCGAGAAGTTCATGGAGGAGTACGGCGACTTCTTCCCCGGCAATCCCGAGAATCTCGACGACCTGTTGGAACAGATGGCGCAGCAGATGGCGGCCATGCAGGCGTTGCTCAACTCCATGACGCCCGAGCAGCGGCAGCAGTTGATGGACCTGTCTAACCAGCTGATGGAGGACATGGATCTCAATTTCGAGATGAGCCGCCTCAGTCAGAACCTCCAGGGCATGTTCCCGGATGCCGGTTGGCAGCAGAGTTACGACTTCGAGGGGTTCGACCCTCTTGGCATGGCCGACGCATCGCAGATGTTGCAGGAACTCGGTCAACTCGACCAGCTCGAACAGTTCCTCAAGTCGGCCACCTCGCCATCAGAGTTGGCCGAGGTCGATCTCGATCAGGTTCGTCGGCTCCTTGGTGAGGAAAGTGCCGCCTCAATGGAACGGGTGGCTGAGCTGGCCAAGATGATGGAGGAGTCGGGCCTCATTCAGAACAAAGAGGGACGTCTCGAACTCACGCCCCGTGGATTGCGCCGGCTGGGTCAGCAAGCCCTCGGAGACCTCTTCAAGAAGCTTGACCCGTCGCAGCTGGGCGGCCACGACATTGAGCGCTCCGGTGTCGGCCATGAGCGGGCTTTCGATACCAAGCCCTATGAGTTCGGCGACCCATTCAACCTGCACATTGAACGCACGGTTCGCAACGCCATACAGCGGACCGGTGGTGGTACGCCGGTTCGGCTTACTCCCGACGATTTCGAGATCGAGGAAACAGAGCGTCAGGTCCGATCGAGCACCGTCCTGATGCTGGACCTGTCTCTTTCCATGCCCATGCGGGACAACTTCCTCCCGGCCAAGAAGGTAGCGATGGCGTTGTACTCGCTCATCTCCAGCCAGTTCCCCCGCGATTACCTTGGCATCGTCAGCTTCAGCGAGGTAGCCAAGGAACTGAAGCCGGCCGATCTCCCCGAGGTCAGCTGGGACTTCGTGTACGGCACCAACATGCACCACGCCTTCAAGCTGAGTCAGCAGATGCTGGCCAGGGAGACCGGCACCAAGCAGATCATCATGATCACCGACGGCGAGCCAACGGCCCACTTGCTGCCCGACGGACAACCATTCTTCAGCTATCCACCGGCCAGGGAAACGGTTGAACAGACCATGGCCGAGGTCATGCGCTGCACCCGTGCCGGCATCACCATCAACACCTTCATGCTCGATCCCGACGCCGGTTTGCGAGGCTTCATCGAGCGACTCACCGAGCTCAACAAGGGCCGTGCCTTCTTTACCACGCCGCAAAACCTCGGCGACTACGTGCTTGTTGACTTCATCGAGCACAAGAAGAAGCTGCTGCAGGGACGTTCGCGCTGAACCTCAGGAGGTCCGATGTCTGATCCGCTCACTGATGCCCTGGATGTTCTTGGTCACGAGTACGAGCTCATCGCTTGCGACCCGGACCTGGCCGACACCGCGGCGTTCTGCGAGGCCTACGGCTACCGGCTCGACGAGTCGGCCAACACCATCATCGTGGTGGGCAAGGCCGACCCTCGGGTGTATGCCGCATGTGTGGTCCTTGCAGACTCCAGGCTCGATGTGAACGGAGTGGTGCGCAAGCGTTTGGGTACCCGAAAGGCATCCTTCGCTTCGGGCGATGAGACCGCAACGCTCACGGGCATGGTCAGTGGCGGAGTGACACCGTTCGGTCTGCCGGTGGATCTTCCGATCTGGGTCGACCAGCGAGTCATGGACCAGGAGCGGATTGTGTTGGGCGGCGGTGGCCGAGACCGCAAGGTAGTCGCTCGTCCCGCCCTCCTGGGCGCTGTTTCCGGCGTTGAGGTGGTGGCCGATCTGGCCAAGCCGCAGCCCCTGCCCAATCACTGAACGGGCAAAGAAAAACGAGCTCGTCGCACGTTCCCCTTGTAAAAGTGTTGGTTTCACGGCAGAATCCCACTGTTGTAATTACATCTCGGCAGTTTCGAGACACAACGGTTCGCAAGCACTACTTCTAGAGACACCATCACTTCGTTAGAGATCCCAGTTCGTAAGAGAGAAAGTCGGTCGGCCCCCAACCCGTGGCCGTTCGGCGGCCCGGACCCGTTCATCCCCTTTCAACTCAAGAACCATCCGCATGGAGTCCGGCCGGCGGAGGAGGCAGTATGCGCATAGGGCGGAAGCACTTAATCCTGGATACCAGTTGGCAGGAAATGGCCAACTGCCTTGGAGTCGATCCTGACCTGTTCTTCCCTGAGCGTGGCGCGTCCACCCGGGAGGCCAAAGAGGTATGCCGCGGCTGCGTCGTCCGAGAAGACTGCCTCGAGTACGCGCTGGCCAACGGAGAGAAGTTCGGTATCTGGGGCGGCATGAGCGAGCGGGAGCGTCGTCGCATCCGTCGTCAGCGAGCCCTCGAGCGACAGGCCGCTGCGGCCGCGGCCTCCACTGAGACCGGTTAAGCGGTACCCTTTCACTTCATGGCTGGACTCAAGCCCCAAGAACTCCTCATCATTCTTGTTATTCTTCTGGTCCTTTTCGGAGGGTCCAAGCTTCCGCAGCTTGCTCGCAACCTCGGTAAGGCGCAGAAGGAGTTCAAGGACGGCATCAGTGAAGGTGCCGACGAAAACGACGACACCCCCGCTTGAGCTGAACTTTTTCTCCCTGCCCTGGAACTTCGGGCGGGATGCTGGCGTTGGCAACCCCGATCGGGTTGTCTAGTCCGGTGGTAGAGAACCGCAAGGCGCCCGATCCCGCCTCAATCCCGACCTGGGAAGAGGTGGCAGAAGACTACGGGCGATTCCTCTACAGCCTGGCCTATCGGCTTGCCGGGAATCACCACGATGCCCAGGATCTGGTGCAGGAGGTTCTCTTGCGAGTGAGACGAGGACTGGTCAACTACAAACCCGGAAACTTCGAGGGTTGGTTGAGCCGAATCACAACCAATGCGTTCCTCGACCGGGTGCGGAAGCAGAAGCGACGACCAACGGTGTCGATGCCCGAGGACGCTGAGAACTTCATCCAGGGTTCGCCCGGTATCGAGGCTGAAATGGCCGCAGCCGACCTGCCTCAGCATTTGCAGGAGCTCCTGGCGGAGCTTCAGCCTGAGTACCGGGCCCCCGTTGTGCTGAAGGATGTGCTCGGTTACTCCTACGAGGAGATCGCCGCCAACCTTGACATCCCCATCGGCACCGTCCGCAGCCGGATCCATCGAGGACGGGGTCGTTTGAAGGAGGCACTCAGTGTCTGAGGTCTTCGAGGAAGAAGCATGGGAAGCCGATATCTCGGCCATGCTTGGCCAGCTCCCAGCGGTCGAGCCGCCGCCGGGCTTCCTGGCCAATGCCGTTGATCGTCGCCCATTGTTCGCTGGTCGAACCCTGGCCGGCCTTGGGTTGGCGGCAGTAGCGGTCTTCGTGGCAGCCGCTGGCATGGGTGGTCTTGATCAGCCCCATGTGGTGCCCGAGCTCGATGCCTTGGCCGCCCGGCACTCGTCAGCCGCTGCTGGCGTGCCCGATCCCGACTTTGAGGCCGTCGACCGAGCCGGGGGGCCTCCCATCTCGCTACCTGGCAACTTCGAGGCGGAAGCCGTTTTTGAGGCCGAAGAGCTGAGCCAGTCGGTGTATGCCACCGGCGATGACGATCCAGTATCGGTGTTCTCGCAACCGGGCTCGGTCGACTGGGAGAAGCTGCCGGCTGAGGGCCTCGAAGTTCTTGAAGGCAACAAGGCCTGGGTCGACTCCGACGCCGGAGTCCTTGTCTTTGAAGCCGACGACTCAACCGTGACGGTCGTCGGACTGTCGTCGAGTGAGCTGTCGGATCTGCTGAGCGGTCTGCCGGGCGCTGGTGGCGGCTTGGTTGATGTGCTGCGAGACGCAACGGCCGTTCTCAGTGCCGAGCTGGGCTTTCCCAATCTCGGCTAGCGAGCGCCTTAGCTAGCAAGAGTGACGGTGCTCGACGTACGACGAGACCGCAGAATCCGCCGTCGTTGGCGCTCCGACGTTCCGCCCCAGACGCCATGGTCCACCCGGTGGTCGAGGGCGTACTCAAGGCATGCCTCCTTGACCGGGCAGGTAGCGCAGATCTTCTTTGCAACCTCCACGCCGACCCCATCGCTAGGGAAGAAGACAGCGGGCGGGTGATAGTTGCAATTTCCCTCAGACATCCACGTGTTGTCCATGTCAGTAGAGACGCCTCAGCGGGCCGAATGGTTCCCGTGTGAGCCAAAAGTCCCAAAACAAGTCCCTGACCAGGGTAAATGTTCCCGACCGATGACGATCTGACGGTGACGTTGGGCGGGGGGCGAACCCGGTCAGTGACTGGCTACGATCGGGGGCATGACCGACGTCGAAACTCTGGAAGAGCCACCGCCACCGGTAGCTCACGCCACCATCGTCTATCTCGGCCCCGTCGCTCCTCATTGGGAGATCCGTGGGCACTTTGGAGACGAGAAGATGATCGACGATTTTCGCACCAGGGTGAACGCCCGGTTGCTGCTTCTCCCTCGTCACGATCCACAGTTCCGTCGCAACCGAGAACGGGTCAACCGGGATGCCGAGCGTGAGCTCATTCGTCTCGACTGGGATCTCGGCGACGAACCAACGTCGAGCCAGCAGGTGCAGGCCCCAGCCGAAGCACCGGTTGAAGAGGCTGTTCCTGAAGAGCCAGTTGCTGCTGAAGAGGCTGTTCCTGAAGAGGCAGTTGTTGAAGAGCCAGTTGCTGAAGAAACAGCGTCAACAGCCGAAGCCGCTGAATCAGACCCAGAGCCGGAGGCGGAAGAAACCGCCAGCGAGTAGTGGCACTGGTTGGTGTCGACCTCGGCGGCACCAAGATTCTCGCTCGCCTCATCGACCCGGCATCGGGTCGGGCTTTCGGGCGATCCAAGGTTACGACACCGACAACTGATCCAGCCGGGATTCTCGACGCCGTTGTCTCGGTCGTGGAGCGTCTCGATGGAGTTGAGGAAGCCACGGCCGTCGGCGTCGGGATGCCGGGCTTGGTGACCCCAGGCGGTCATGTTGGGCCGTGTTCCAATCTGTCTCGATGGGATCGTTCGCTTCCTGTTGTCGGTCCTCTAAGCGCGGCCCTGGGGAAGCCGGTCATTGTCAGCAACGACGTCAACTGTGGAGCGGTGGCCGAGCATCGCTTTGGCGCGGGCAGGGGCTTCGCCGACGTGCTGGCGGTGTTTGTCGGGACGGGTGTCGGCGGTGGGTTGATCCTCCAGAACAACCTCGTGGCTGGCTCCCGAGGTATGGCGGCCGAGATCGGTCACGTCACCGTTCACCCGGGCGGGCGGGAATGTGGTTGTGGCGGCCTCGGACACCTTGAGGCTTACGCCGGCCGTGCCGGCATCGAGCGTCAGGCCCGGTGGCTGGCCGCCAACGGTGAACCCAACCTGCTGGCCCAGTTTTCCGACACCGGTTCCCTGAAGTCGAAGCACCTCGAACGGGCGGTTAACGACAACGACGGTGTGGCGGTGTCGTTGGTGGCCGAAGCAGCCGACGCGTTAGCGGTAGCTCTGGGCAACGTAGCTACCGCGCTTGATCTGCAGCGGATCGTGCTGGGCGGCGGCGTTGTCGACAAACTCGGCCAGCCGTTTCTGGATCAGATTGAGCAGTCGGCCGTCTTTGGCGGCTTCGGCCCTCAGGTGTGTGAACTGGTCCTGGCGACAAGATTGGACGACGCCGGAGCCCTCGGCGCAGCCCTACTGGCTGACAGCCAGCTCGCTGGCTAGCTCGTCAGACGTCTGCTCGGTAGCAGCACCTCGCGCTCCGCCGGTCACGATGTCATTGAGTGCTTTGATCCGCTCGCTGGCCGTCGTCTCAAAGGCCGGGGGATAGACCGCATGAATGGCCGCCGCTCCTGCTGCGGCCGCCAGCTGAGTGGCGATTCCGAAAGCGAACCGACAGTGTTCGCCGTAGGTCTCTCCGACCGTGGCGGGGTGCTCAGAGAACTTTTGCGTCGGAAGAACCATGCAGTTAACGGTAACCCACCATGGAAAGGACGTTCTCGCCTAAAACGCCTCCTTTCCGGTAGATGGTGCATTTTTGTCCTACGGAAGTCACGGTTAACGATACAGTCTTCTATTGTGGACTCGATAGATCGGGAAATCGTGCGTTTGTTGCAGGTCGATGCTGGTCTGTCGGCGAGAGAGATTGCTGATCAGGTCGGCCTCACGCCCACACCCTGCTGGCGCAGGATCCAGAACCTCGAGAAGAGCGGTGTCATCACCAGCCGAGTTGCCTTGATCGACCCCGCGAAGGTCAACCTTGGCGTGACCGCCCTTGTCCAGATACGCACCAACGCCCATAGTCGAGCCTGGCTGGAGAGGTTCCAAGCTGGCATCGCTCAACTTCCGGAAATTGTCGAGGCCTACCGAACCAGTGGCGAGATCGACTACGTGCTCAAGGTGGTGGTGCCCGACATCGAGGCCTATGACGCCTTTTACAAGCGCCTGATCGAGGCCGTTGAGTTGTACGACGTGCGTACCGTGTTTGTCATGGAGGAAATGAAGAAGACCACTGCGTTGCCGCTCGACTACGCCTAGGAGCGATCATCTCGTTCCCGGGTTGTCACGCTCGGGTTCTGTCTGCCGATGGGAGGACGTCAATGTTCGAAGATGTGGACGATGTGAAGAACAGCCCGAGCAGTCAACGCCAGACCGAGGTCGACCCCCAATCGACCGACGATCTCCTCACTGATACGAGCCGGTTCACCAATCGCGAGCTGTCGTGGCTCGATTTCAACAGCCGGGTTCTCGAACTGGCAGAGGACCCCACGGTGCCGTTGCTGGAGCGGCTGCGGTTCTGTTCCATCTATGCCTCGAACCTCGATGAGTTCTTCATGGTTCGGGTTGCGGGGCTAAAAGATCAGGTTGCGGCCGGCGTGACCAAGCCGGCCTTCGACGGTTTGTCGCCGGTAGCGCAGCTGAGCCAGATCAGAGGCATGGTGGGTCAGCAGGCACACCAACTCGAGCGGGTCCTGATCGATCGGCTTCAGGTGGCGTTGGCCGATGTCGGAGTGGAGATCCTCGACTGGGCGCAGCTGGACGAAGAAGACCAGAAGGCCGCCAGCGTCGAGTTCGAGCAGCGAATTTTTCCGGTGCTCACCCCACTCGCCGTCGACCCCGGTCACCCGTTCCCCTACATCTCCAATCTCTCACTCAACCTGGCCGTTCAGGTAGTCGACCCAACCAGCAGTCGTCGGCGCTTCGCTCGGCTGAAGGTGCCCGACACTCTGCCTCGCTTCATGACGCTGCCTTCCGGCCGGCACGTCCCTTTGGAGCAGGTCATTGCTGCTCATCTTCATACCCTCTTTCCTGGCATGGAAGTGGCTGGGGCCTGGCCCTTCCGAGTCACTCGCAACGCCGACCTCACGCTCAACGACGAAGACGCCGACGATTTGCTCGAGGCGGTCGAAATCGAACTCCGGCGACGTCGTTTCGGCCGGGCCATCCGGCTGGAGATCGATCACACGATGTCGGCAGACACGCTGCAGCTCCTCGTTCGGGAGCTCGATCTCGATCCCGACGATGTCTACACCTATCGCGGTCTGCTCGACTGCACCGGCTTTGGCCCCATCATCGATCTCGACAAGCCAGGGCTTCGGTATTCGCCC